>NZ_JCAFRT010000005.1:0-231728 GCF_059368495.1 Stenotrophomonas sp. YJH_SMC_91
ACCGTGAAGCCACGCTCGATCACCTGCTTCACCGCCTCTGCCCGGAACTCATCCGTGTACTGCTTGCTGTTGCCCATAAACACCTCGGTCATTGCCATCAATTATGGCAACCGGATGTCTACGAAAGGCTGGCCGGTCCATTGGCCGGTCTTGAGCAATTGAAATGATCCGTGAGGAAACGGTAAGTGCGCGAAGGCTTTGCCCCCTATCACTATGGGGACAACCCAGGACTGATTACTGTGGATTACCACTCATCGAATCTATCCCTGCTCATAGGGTAGTGTTACGCGGGTGAAAAATTACTTTCACTGGTTCGTGGAACTGAAGACAGATGGCGAGAGTTACTCACTTCAGCAACTTAGCCAGATCTTCGACGATATTGGCCTGAGGGGAGGCCTACTGACTCGCGTCAGTGAAGCATCCGCGCACTGCCGCTGGCAGCACCGGCAAACAGATACGCGAACACGGCATCGCCCTTGCTCACCACCTCGTCTTCGGAATAGCCCATGTCGGCCATTCCGCTGGCCCACAGGTGGTTCTCGATCTCGTGGCGCAACTGCGCCTGCTTGGCAGCCATGTCGCGCAGGTGACCCATCAGCAGATTGCGCTCCTCCAGCCTGGCCAGCAGCTCGACGGCCGCCCTCTTGACCGCCTCGCGATCCTTCCGGCCGAGTGACTTCTTCCGCAGCAGGTCGAACACAGCAAGCTGTTGTTCGGTCTCCAGGCCTTCCCGCTGAAAGCGCCTGGCTTCCTCGTCCATCTCGTCATGGGTGGCGAACAGTTCCCCCATCACTTTCTGGATCTCGGCCTCATCCTTGTCGGCGTTGTACTCGGCCACGATGCGCTGGAACTTTTCGTACAGGTCGACCCGTGTCGGGTTCTCCTCCAGCATGGCCTTGAGTCGCTCGTCGATCTTCTCCATGAGGTTCAGCGCGACCAGGTTCTTCTGCTTGATGTTCTGGAACTCAACCCGCAAACGATCGAAGTCGATGGTGCTCAGATCGAACTGTGCAGGTGCCTTACCGGCCCTCTGCTCCAGGCCGATCCCGAGATCCACCACGTCGTAGAAGCCCTGTAGCAACCCGGTGATGTCCGGCGACGTACGTGCTGCCTGCAGCTTGTTGTAGATGGCATTGAGGGCGCTCTCCTGGGCGTCATAGGCGAACAGGCCCGGATTCGGGAACAGACCCCTGTACTTGGCGGCAACGTCCTCCACGATCACCATGAACGTCTTTCGTCGCTCATTGCTGGCCGCGAGCAAGTCGCACGCCTCCAGGATCTTCTCGCCCTTGTCCATGCCCTGGGCATCGATCACGTCCTGCAGCTCGAACCCGAGGTCGGCCAGGAACTCGGTCGCGTGCCGAATGCTCTCCGCATACTCGGCAATGCCCTGGCTGTCGTCCTCCAAATAGCCTGAATCCTCGCCTTCTCCTACTTCGACCCTGCCGTCACGGTCGCCCTGGGCGAAGGTCGCCAACGCCTTGCGCAGGCTCTTGATCATGCCGTTGTAGTCGATGATCAGGCCGTTCGCCTTGCCCCCGCCGACGCGATTGACCCGGGCAATCGCCTGCATCAGCGTGTGGCCCTGCATCGGCTTGTCCAGGTACAGGGTGGCCAGTGACTTGACGTCGAAGCCGGTCAGCCACATCGCGCAGACGACGGCGACCCGGAACGGGTTCTCGGCCTTCTTGAAGTCCTTCTCGAGGTTGCGTGAGGTCATCTTTGCCCGGTGGGGCGCGATTTCGAGCGGCTCACCTCGATGGTTGGTCCATTTCCTGAACTCCTCCACCTCGCCCTGCTCGCTGGAGACCACCACGCAGAACTCGGTTTCGCGCATCCATTCCAGGCGTTCACGCTTTTGCTGCATGATTTTCGGGAAGGGGCGATCAGGGAACTTGGCGGTATAAGCCAACTCGTCGGCAACCAGCTCCTTCTCCAGCACGTCGCCCAGTACCTTCCACTTGTCAGCGATCAGGTCGTACATCTTCACGCAGGTGATCTTGTCTATGCAGACCATCAGCGCCTTGCTGTTGCCGCCGGCCACGGCATTGCGGCGCTGCGAGTAGTGCTTGACGAAATCCTCCGCCACCGCGTCAAGGCGCGTGGGCGAGGTGAAGATGGAGTACTCCTTGGCCAAGGTCCGGTAGAGCTTATCCTCCTTCTCGTCCGTCCAAGGGTCTTCCGCCGTCGCTCCGAGCCTGGCTTCCTCGATATAGCGGGTGATCTTCTCGTTCAGATCGTCATCAACGATCTTCAGCTTCTCGCCGTGGTTCTCGTACTTCAGCGGCAGGGTCGCACCATCGGCGACCGCGCGCTGGAAGTCGTAAACGGAGACGTAGTCGCCAAACACCTCTCGGGTCAGCTGCTTCTCCGCCGCCTCGATCAGTGGCGTACCGGTGAAGCCGAGGAACTTGGCATTGGGCAGTCCTTTGCGCATGTTCAGGGCCAGGCGCCCGTACTGGCTGCGGTGCGCCTCGTCGCTGATTACGATGATGTCGTCGCGCTCCGAATAGGGCTCGGTCACGCGCTCCCGGTACTTCTGGATCAGGGTGAAGACGTAGCTGCGATTGCTGTCCCGGAGCATTGCCCTCAGGCTGGCGCCGGTCTGGGCCTGGTCATGCTTCGCGTTGGCACGCCCGCAGTGGGTGTAGGTGCCGGCAATCTGGTCGTCCAGCTCGGTGCGGTCGGTGACGACCACAAAGGTATAAGCCGCTGACACCCTGCGCCTGATCTTCTCGGTCAGGAACACGATGGAGTATGACTTGCCTGAGCCCTGCGTATGCCAGAACACGCCGAGCTGACCTTTCGCCAGTTCGGCTTTTGCCTTCTCATCGTCCGACTGCAGGCGAGCGATGACGCGATTCACCCCCAGGTACTGGTGGTTGCGGGCAACAATCTTGCTGGCGCTGCCTTCGCTGGTATCGAACAGGACGAAATTCTCGACGATATCCAGCAGCCGCGCCTTGTCCATCATGCCGCGCAGCAGGATCGGGAGCTGCATCGTGGTCTTGGCCGGTTCTGGGTCGTTCTCATCCAGCCGCTTCCATTGGTAATGATGCTCCGGCGTGGCCGTGATACTGGCGTACTTGGCGACATGACCGTTGGAGAAGACCACGAACTGGTTCCAGTGGAACAGCTGCTCGATGGTGCCTTCGATCGCGGCCTGCTTGCCGGATTCATCGGTGCCGCGATAGTCGCGGTAGTTCTTCTTGTAGGCGTCGTTGTAGTCCACATCGAAGCGCTTGAGTTCGACGAACACCAGCGGCAAGCCATTGACGTAACCCACCAGGTCGGCACGGCGCAGGTAGTTCTTCGAGCCGCGCACCCAGAGCTCGCGCACAGCCTTGAAAGTGTTGTTGTCCAGCCCGCTCTCGCTAAAGTCCACAAGCCGCAGGCGGCGCTCCACGGCGCGTCCGGCCCGGTCCTTGAACCAGACCAGCGCGCCGTTGCGCAACAGCTCGTGCTTGTCCTGGTTGATCGCGACCAAAGTCTTGGCATGGTCGTGTGCGGTCGCCTGATCGATGGCCTGCTGGTAAGCCTCCTCCGGCAGGCCGGGATTCAGGCGTTCCAACGCTGCCCGCAGGTCCGGCTTGAGCACTGCCTCGGTAAAGCTGCTGCGCCCGGTGAGATGCGGCCTGTCCTCGGTTTCAGCCTGGGCATGGATCGATGTCCAGCCGAGATCGTCCAGAATCGCAGCAGCGTGCTTCTGGATCATCCCGTCTTCGCTGTAATCCCCCCTTGCGTTCATCCCCTCACCCCTCGCTGAAATCGAAGCCGCACTGGCGGTGATGGCGCAGCGTCAGCAGATGGATGCAATCCTGATGGATGACATACAGCGCCAGGTAGTCTCCCAGGATGTACTCGCGCAGCTCGATGTCATCGCCCAGCAGCTCACGCACGGCCGCCCAGGCAGCGAGCACCTCGGACGTTTCGGGGTTGCGGACGATGAACTCGCGTCCGATACGCGGTGCCTGCGCCAGACGTTTGGGAAGGGCCTCGTAGGCCTGGTCCAGCAGCGCCTGCGCCGCGGCATCCGCGCCAACGTCCAGCAGATGCGCGACAGCCTCGTCCAATCTGAGCTCGTAAGCCGCGCCCAGGAAGACCCCCATGCGTCAGGTGCCCGCCTTACGAGTGGCGATCGCCGCGTCCAGCCGGGCCTGCGAGCGCGCCCTGGCCTCCTCCACCGGAATGCCCGGCTCACCCGCACGGAGGTCCTGCAAGCCGATGGCAACGTCATTCAACAGGCCAAGCTGGGAGTTGGTCCGGGCGAGCTTTTCGCGTTCGAGCCGGTGGTAATAGTCCAACTTGCGGGCATCCACCAGCGCCACGTAGCTCTCGCCGTTGCGAGTGATGATCTTTTCGTGACCCGCGCGCACTTCATCAGCCAACCGGGTCAGGTCGGCGCGGACCTTGTTGAAGGGCACGATGTCCTGTGAGGTGATGGGCATGGCTAGCTCCGACACTATTCGGATGAATACCTTAATGTATTCATTGATGTTTGGCAAGTTCACCTATTGTGGCTACGCAGCCTTCAGGTCCGGGAGCGGGATGCCGGAGACGTCCAGCTGTCCGCTCATCAGTTTGGGGAGCAGGGCGTCACGAGCCTTGGCCAACGTCTTGACTTGATTGGTCAGTTGCTCCACCTGAGTAAACGAATCCGCCACCATCGCGGCGAACTGTTCGAGCACATTCTGGGGCGGCAGCAGCACCTCAAATTGCGAGAACGAGCCGGTGTTCACGCGTTGTCGGCCGTCGGAGCCGGACATGCTGCGGATCGCATGCTCGCGAAAATTTTCCTCACGTGCCGTGCAATAAACCCACCACGGATTGGCCTTTGAGCTTCGCAACACGATGAATTCTGTCGATCCACTGGCAACCGCATCGTCGCTTTCCAGAAATTGGACGAACCCGGTCTTTCCATTCTCGATGCAAGGAGTGATACGCGCCAGCAACGTGTCACCGTTCCTGAACTTCGCTCCGCCACTGATGACTCGCCACGAGCGCTCCCCAACCACCATTAACCTTTCGGACAATGCGGCCATCTCGACAAATGGGCGTTCGACACCCTTCTCGAACGGTGTTCTCGGATTGATCTGTACAACATCGGAGAAAGCAGTTCTAGCCCATCCTTCCGGAACGCCATCCATCACATTGACGGTCTCATGGCCCGGAAAGCGCAGGTGCACGAACCATTCGCGATAAAGGCGACGGGCGGCTTCCTCCAGCAGGGCGATGCGGCGCTGGTTGGTGGCGATTAGGTCGTCGTACGCCGAAAGTACACTGCCAATCCGCACTTGCACCTCCAGCGTCGGCGCTTCCAACTGAAGCTCCCGGAGCACCTGCACATCTGCTCGCTGGCGTCCCGACGCACCAACCATGCTCTTAATCGCCACCCCGCGGAGCAAGTCCGTTTGCGAAAGATAGTACACGTATGCTGGCGTCGACTTTCCGGGAATCGCACGAAGAACAAAAAACTCGGTGGATCCGAACGCCCCATTTTCACCACGCTCGTCAATGAACTGAGAGATCTTCCCGTTCTCCAAGCACGGTGTAATTCTCGCGAATAGCGTGTCTCCATTGCAGAACTTTGCACCGCTTCCCGTGAACTTTCGCTCTTGTTCTGCGCTCACAAATCGCTTACCCGGCAGCAATACATCCATACCCACGAACGGGTACGTTTTGCCCTTCTCCATCTGCACCCTGGGATTGAACTCGATCCACTCCGACAGCATCGTCACGCCAACAGCTCCTTGAAGTTGGCGCTAATGGTCGCCGCAAGCTCGGACGCCCTCTCATTCAACTCCGCCAGCTCGTCATGGATAGTCCGCATCCGGTCGACGAACCCCTCCTCGTCATCCTCGATGATCGGCGCGACGCCGACATAGCGCCCCGGCGTGAGCGACCAATCGTTCTGCTTGATGCGCTCACGGGTGACGGCCGCGCACAGGCCCGGAACGTCCACGAATACACCGTCAGGAAAGCGTGACAGCAGCCAGTGCGCTTGCGCGATGAAGTAGCTGGTCCGTTTCAGCGCCTCCAACGCCAGATCGCGCACCGTAGCCTCTTCTCTCCGATTCTGGTCGGCGGCTAGCAAGGCGCGCCTGGCGTCGCGGATGGCCTTGGCATCGAACGCGTCGCTCTTGCGCGCGCGCAGCTCCTTCTCAGCCTTGTCCAACAGCCTCAGCCATTGTTTGTGCCGAGTCTCAAGCTGCCGAGCCGTGGACTTCAAATGAGGCGCAAGGTCCTCCAGCACGGCCTGCGCGGCCTTCACACTGGCAAGCTTTTCTGACCTGGCCTTTGCAATCGCCTTGCATGCGATCGTCACCGCCGCTTCAAGGTCTGCGACGGCTTGCCCGATGTCCTTGCCGCCCTCCCGAGCCGCGTCAAGTTCTTCCCTGAAGGTCTCCAGCGTCGCTTCATCGATCCGGGCCTCGTCATCCACACCGTCGTTAAGTTCGGTCAGCGTCGCGTCCTTAGCAAACACAGTAAGGTGGCGCGCCAGCGATTCGATTGCCGCCGTGTCAGCCTTCAGGCGCTCTGGCAGCACCTTCAGCCATCCATCTGCATGCTGCTGATAGCGGGCTACCAGGGCGGCAAATCTGTCCCCTTGTCCGCGATAAAGCCACACCACGGCGTTGAGGTTGGCGAGCTGCTCCTCACTGAACACATGCGATCGCGCCGACACCACCGTGTACACATTGCGCGCATCGAGCATCAGCACCGTATCCTTGCGCGACTCCGGCTTGCCCTTGTCGAAGAACCACAGCGTGCAAGGCAGAGTGCGGGTATAGAAGAACTTGTTGCCGATGGCGACCATTACATCCACGTGGCCGGTGTTGACCAGCTTCTCGCGGATCTCTTTGTCCTTGTTCCCGGCGTCCGAGGCGCTGGAAGCCATCACAAACCCGGCACGGCCCGTCGGATTCAAGTACGCGTAGAAGTACTGGATCCAGAGGCTGTTGGCGTTGGAGATCGCCCCGGTCTTGGCAGCCAAACCTGGCAGGCCGAATGGCAAGCGGCCATCGGGCGCAACCTGGCCTTCGACCCTCTTGGTCTCCACCCCATCCACGTTGAACGGAGGGTTGGCCATCACGAAGTCACACTCGCCAATCAGTGGTTCGATCTGGTCGTAAAAGGTGTTGCCCTGGCGGATATTGCTGGCATCCAGGCCGTGAACCGCAAGGTTCATGCGGGCCAGCTTGGTATTGGTATCGCTCTTTTCCTGCCCATGGAAGACCACGCCGGCATCCAGCGGATCCTGTCCATGGCTCTCAATGAAGTGGCCGGACTGCACGAACATGCCCGCTGATCCGCAAGCTGGGTCCAGCACCAGGCCATGGTCGGGCTCGATGACATTGACGATCATCCGCACCAGGGATGGCGGGGTAAAGAACTCGCCGCCCTCCTGGGCCCCGGTCATGGCGAACTTGTTGAGGAAGTACTCGTAGATGCGCCCGAACACGTCGCCAGTGGCGTTGCGGATCGCCTCCCCGTCGAAGATCTTGATGAGGCGTGCCAACAGGTCCGGCTCGAACGCGGCGTAGCCGCGCGGCAGTGCTCCCTGCAGGACTTCATGCTCGGCTTCGATGCTGTCCATGGCTGCATCGATCGCCTCGCCTACGTTGGCACCGGTCGGCAGGCTGGCGATGTGCTCGAAGCGCGCGGCTTCCGGCAGGTAGATGGCGGCCTTGCCCTGGAAGCCCAGCTTGATGAGCGCCTCCCGCCGCGACGCGGGAACCTTGGGGTCGATCCCGGCGGCGATGTCCGGCAGGTAGGCGTTGAAACGGTTGCTGGCGTGTCTCAGGAAGATCAACCCCAGCACCGGCATCGAGTATTCGCTGGCAGTGAGCTTGGAGTTGGCGCGGAGGTCGTCTGCTGATTGCCACAGGTCGCCTTCGAGTCGCTGGATGTTCATGCGGTGTTCTGATCCTTGTGCGTCTGCTGCAGTTCTGCGAGAAGTTCAGTCCAGAAGTCCTCGGCGATCTCGGCTTGCTCTGCTTGTAAACCCTCGATCTGCCTCTGCAGTTCGTTTTCTCTCTCCAGAATATCGACCGCCGCATCGGCCAGGGACGCGTTCAGTGCAAATACCTTGAGCTTTCGTAGCGTGCTGATGGACATCATCGGAATGGTTGCGCCGGTCTTGATGCCTTCCAACACCTGTTGGCCCATCTTCGATCGCAGCCACAAGCCCAAGCCACGTAGGTCCACTTCAGGCCTCTCCCCCCTCAGGACCACAAACGATTGCCCTGCGATCCAGCCGCCCTCTCCCGGTGGCGGCACGTTGTCCGGCACGATGCCGACCTTGCCCGCGGTGCCTTTCACGACCAAAAGCAGATCACGCGGCCGCAGGAAGATGTCCATTGGATTGCCGGAACGCTTGGTCGCCAAGCGCACTCTCACGCTCTTTTCAGGAGTGTGGATGTAGCCGGTGCTGGGCAGATCGGCGGCCCCAACTTCGAGAACCTCGACTCCTTCTGCCACATCCACTCCGCGATCCCTGTTGGAGACCGGAATGAGGATGCGGACCACATCCTCCAGTGTTGCGGTTGGCAGGGTTTCCAGGCGCGCTTGCGCTTCGCGCTGCTGTTTTGGAATCACGTAACGACCGACATCCAGCGTGGCATCGTTGGCGAAAATTTCATCCGCGCCGACCATTTCCGCATACGAGCCCGCCTCTTGGCGTTGAGCGGGTGCCTTGGTGTCAGCTTCGCCCCTCAGGCTCAGGCAGAAGTCCCGAATGAAGTCGGTGTTCTGCAGCACCACCCGCCCCTTCCCCACCGGCGCATGGAAATGCGGCAGCGATGCATCCACGAACCCAACGCGGCGATGGCATGCCAGCGTGTTCAGCACAAGCATGGATGTCCCCAGCCCACTGGACTGGAAAACTCCATTGGGCATCGCGATGACTGCTTCGACCCAGCCCTGCTTCAACAGGTAATCGCGAACATCCCGATCCTTGCCCGAACTGAACAGAAAACTGTTCGGAACAACAATCACGGCGATCCCGTCCGTCTGGGCTGCCATGTGCTGCACCATCAGGCCCATCGTGCTCGCCTTGGCCGCAGGGAAACGGCTGTAGATGTCTTGCATCACCACGTCATCGACGCCGCTCGTCATTCCTATCGGGGGAATCGACAAGGTTGCATCGAACCTTTCCAGGTGTCCCCCATGGACTGCTGCGGGCGCGCGCAGCGGATCGCTTGACGCAACTGTTGTAGGCGCATCACGAAACAGGGCCAGCAATGCAGCAATCTGCGATCCCGCGTGTACTTCAGCGTGGACGCGCAGGCTGGAATGATCCATCAGCACACCGACAAGCCGGCCACTATTTTCCCAGGGCAAGTATGCCGACTGCGTGGATTCATCGATCGCCAGGTCCTTCATCAGACGTGCCAGCTCAACCGGCACATCGAAACCCTCGAAGGCGTCACCAAGGAGGTCCCCGGCAACATCGACCGACGCGAACCTCTCGAACACGCCACCGTCGACCAGGTACTTCACAGTTCTAAGCGCGGCGAAGACCGCATCATTTGCCTGCTCGACGTATCGAGTGGCGTTGAAGAACGCCACGCCCAGCGCGCCGGGCTGCCAGAACAGCTTTTTGAGTACGCTCAGCAGCCCATCGACGCCTCCCTGGGCCAGAGCGGTATCAAGCGTGACATCGGCAGCAAGCCTGCCCTTAGCCGACAGATGCGCCCAGGTGAGCAACTGGAACGCCAGCAGCCTGGATTCATCGGGGCGGAGAGAGGTGCTGCGGAAGTGTTCCTGCACCTGTAACAGGACCTGCCCGGCATTGTCCTTGGCCATGATCAGTGCCCCCTGCCCGTGTAGTTGTACGTGGTGATCTGGGCGTCGCCTTCGGCAACGACCACCAGTCCCCCCTTGTCCATGATCTTCATGAGAGTGCGGAGCGCTTCGCGGAGCTGCTCCGACTTCTTGCGACTCAGGACGACCTTGTCGCCCTCATTCTCGCCGTACCCCAGCACCAGATCGATCATCGCCTGATTGATGCCCCGCTGGCCCATCCGCTGCTGAAAATGCCTTGTCTTGTGCATTGCAGTGCCCTCCGCTGTTGAGCGTAGATTGCACCGCGAGTAGAAGTAGGTCAATTGCAATTCTGCAGTAATTTCCTACTGCCATACTTTTGTTTAGTTTTTGTTCATCTTTTCGGGCGTAGTCAACAACGACGCAATCACCTTATCCCATTGAAACAAAAAGAAAAAAGCTGGGCTGAGGCCACCTACTCCTACTTCCAGCCCCCCGGAGACAGCCCCGTTCCAACTGCCGCTGCAGGCATGAACCCCGTCGACGGCGGCGCCAGGACTTCACACTCGCCTTTGGGCGCCGGCAGTTTCCGGATGACTCGAGCGGACTCCAGCCGGTCGATGAAGTCGTTGACGGGAGAGTAGAAGTTCGGGATCCGGTCGTTCTCCTCATCGGTGAACACCCAGTAGGCCAGTCGCCGCTTGCGAAATCCCGCGCGCTGGGCCTCGGCCCGATTGGCGTACTGGGCGACGAAGAGCCTGTACAGCTCCCGCTCGGGATGGAAGCTGCGGCGGACCCAGGCGGCGACGTCCCTCTGGTTGAACCGGTCACCCGGTCGCCGCTGTGCCACGAAATGACAGTGGGCCAGGAGCTGCCAAAGCGCCGGATCCACGCCGAAGATCCAGGCATCCTCGTGGGCGCGGAGACAGGCAGACCGAACCGCCGGGGAAACGGAGTCCAGGAGCTCACTGACCCGGCCTTCTGCACTGATCCGGTACTCGCGTAGAAGCCCGTCGACTCGCTCAGGCGATGTCAGCTCCATCAGCTGCCCCAGATCCGCGGCGTGTTGTGCACGCTTCTGTCGGCGCACGTAGGACCTCCGACCCTCCTTGTCCCTGGCCTGGCTCGCCTCGCGCTCCTGGCGAGCCTTGGCGGCCTTGACCATCTGATTCCGCAGCTCAGCGATCTCCCGGTTTCTTGCCGCAACCTGCTCCTCCAGCTCCAGCTTGTAGGCCTCCCACTCCGCGACTGCCTCGGGGCACGAGATCCAGCTGCGGTTGGCAGCGTCATCGAGCACCGCATGCTCGAAGGCCGCCAGATCATGGGGGATGTCCCGGTGCAGCTGGGAAAGGTCGATCTCGACCATCCTCCGGCCCTGGGCTTGGACTCGCTCCGCCTTGATGTCGCCCACGGCATGGGTCACACGAACCTCAATCAGGAGCTCGCCGACTTCATCCCTGCCAACGACGTCGGGCGTATAGGTGCCGAACGATCGCTCGATCTCAATGTCGCGCAGCTCCATGCTGCAGGCCGGTCGGTCAACCTGACGCCCCCAATGGAGGTGCCCATCCTCGTCCCGGGCACGCGGCGGGTTTGGCATGTCGATGGGGTCGCCGGTCCAAGCCGGGACCACCAGCCGCTGGTGATCGGCGATCAGCTGCTTGGCCCGCTCATGGATCCCGGTTTCGCGACCGGTCTGGCAGCCGGTGTCGGTCAGGTGGGCGAAATGGGGGCGCTTGCGCCTGCTCTCCTGGGCCTTTGCGACCAGGGGCGCATGGCACGCCGGGCAGACGCAGCCGCACGCCTTGCCCTTTGGCACCTCGCTCGGTGCCCAGATCCGGCCGTCTTTCAGCCCGAACGGGACTCGAAACCCGCCGCGCCGCGCCTGCGGGTTGCCGGACGGATTGCGGAGTGAGAACGGCTCTGGGATGGTATCCATGGTGCTTTCCTTGATCGGAGGGAAAGCAAAAATTCGCGGCAAACCATGGACGAAAACAGCTCCAAACCCGCCCAAACGGGTAATCCAGAGGTCAAATCCCTCCAATTGGCGCTTGATTGGCTGGATCGGGAGGGGGGCCAGCAGCGCAATGCTCGAGTGCTTCGGGAGGTCGTGGACACGACCCTGACCGCTGTTTCGCGCGGTGAACCGCCTCCTGACACGGACACCACGACCCTTCGGGCGCTCTTTCAGGAGCTGGAAGGGGCTGGGGATACCTCCTTGAAGGCGTTCCGGGCGACCGAGCTGGAGAATTGGTGGGGATCACGCCAGGAACAGATCCGCCAGAGGTGCGCTCAGGAAGGCTGCTCCCTGACGCCACACCTCGTGGTCAAGAAAGGCGGGGGCCGCGGGCTGCCCTCCAGGCTGTCCTTCGAATTTCACCGGACCATTGAGGCGGAGCCTGAGGAGGACAGCGCCTCATCACAGATCGATTCGACCCTGGTTCGCTACCAGATGGATCCCGTCAAGCCAGCCCTGTGGCTGAGGCTGACGGTGGGCAGCAGGCCGTTCCCCGTGCAGTCATGGCGCGGCTACGTGCTCATCGGCAGCGTCGTCCTGAACATGGCCCTGATTGGGCTCGTCTGGTGGTGGCTGTACGCCTCATGGGCAAAGGGCCAGCCAGTGACCACCGCCGCGCCAGCCCAGCTCGGTCTCGCGATGCTGATTACTGGGTGGCTGTGGTGGGTGTCGCTGCCGGTGTTCCGCCTGCCGACGCAGCGAGTCACGATGGCGGGGCCGTCCTATCTGGCGATGAGCGAGCTCTACGGACAGCTTCGCACCATGCCGGTGCCGGGGCGGAAGCTGAGATCCCGTGAGTTTGCTGTCGTTCGCCACTGGGGCACGTGTCCGATCTGCTCGGCCGAGGTCGACCTGGACTCCGGGCGGGCGGCGTTTCCGGACCGGCTGGTTGGTCGCTGCCATGATGCGCCGCTGGAGCACGTGTTTTCATTCGACCCGGTGCGCCTGGTGGGGAGGCCTCTGGTAGCAGCAACGCAAGACTAAGCTGAGATGCGATCCGGTGACTGCGCAGACTCACGGGGCTGATCACTCAAACCAGCCAACCGTCGACAATCAGCAGGTCGACGTTGATCAGCAACCCCCGGAAGGAGGCTTTCGGCCAGAAGCGGACATTCAAGACGCGGGTCAAGGGTTCACGTGTGTAGTGACTAGCGCCGGTACCAATGATGTTTGACGAGACATGGCCTTCGTGAGATGACATTATTGCGAAGATTGCGATGCTTCAAGATGCAATCCACAGCTTCTCAAGGCTGCTTTCAGGGAAGGGGGGCTTCATCAGTTCGGTTCGATCCATTGACCTACGTCTAATTGACGACCTCGTCGACTTCGTCCGGGGCCCAGGCTTCGTGTTGGATTTTTCCGACAGAAGTTTCTCGGACTTCTTCGCCTCCGAACTCAAGGTCAACATCGACGATCCGAAGCACGCGGTCAATGGCGGCTCGAAGGGTAAGCGCCTCCGCCATTTCCTTCAGACCTGCGATGATGAGACCGCCGTTCGCACTCTAGAAGCGCTCTGGGAGCATCGCAGCGAGTATCTGACCCGCTCCGGCGGCGCCGACCCCGTCACTAATGCCCAGGCCCGCTATCAAGGCCTGATCAGCCGCTTAACGGGCGACTCCAAACCGTCGCGGCCTTCAAAAAGCCCCCAGTCTCTTACCGTCGACCGCGCGGCCATTACCAAGATCAAAGCGGACTTACTGCAGGTATCGGTCTTGGCGCCGCATGCGCGCGGTTATGCGTTTGAGGGCTTCCTCAAAGGGTTGTTCGACGCCTTCGGACTCGCTGCCCAAGAGCCGTTCCGACTGCGCGGCGAACAGATCGACGGCAGCTTTCAACTCGCGAGCGAGATCTATTTGCTCGAAGCAAAATGGTGTGGCCCGCCGATCGGCGTCGCCGAACTGCACACCTTTCACGGCAAGATCGAGCAGAAAGCGGCCTGGACCCGTGGCCTCTTCGTCAGCAACAGCGGCTTCACCGAAGACGGCCTCGCCGCCTTTGGACGCGGCAAACGGGTCATCTGCATGGACGGCCTCGACCTCTACGAGATGCTCAACCGTGAAATCCCGCTCACTCAAGTCCTCGAACGCAAAGTCCGCCGCGCCGCAGAAACCGGCGCACCGTTCATACGCGTACGCGACCTTTTTTCGTACTAATTAGGAGCGAGGATGGCCCAGTTTCATCATTGGTGCATTTCGGTCGATACGATGGTGGGGATCCACCATCGGCGTGTGATGACCGGGCAGGCCCCTAGCCTAGGGGTCGGCATCGAGGCGACGGCAGCTATCGTGCCCTCGCACTACGCCTCAGAAGAGCAATTGGCACGCGCATTCGTGCGGCTCGGCAAGCCCGCGACCGCGGCCCTGATCGAAGGCAAACTGCCGACCACGAAGCAGATTCGGTCCGGCGACCTCGGCGAGATCTACGCGACGGAATGGATCGATGCTCACAGCGGTGGCTACAGGGCGCCGATCAAACGCCTGCGTTGGAAAGACCATCGCAATATGGCGATGCGTGGCGACGACGTGATTGGCATCCTGCAGGACCCTCAGTCTCAACGTCTTCGCTTCCTGAAAACGGAAGCAAAGAGTCGCGCCTCATTGACGGCACAAGTCCTGACCGAAGCCCGCGCCGGGCTGGACAAAGATGGAGGACTGCCCTCGGCGCACGCACTGCAGTTTGTTTCCGCGCGCCTCCTAGAGCTCGGCAATCTGCAGTTAGCCGATGCAATCGACGATGCGCTGCTCAAGCATGGCATCCCGCTGCAGAGTGTCCAGCATCTGCTTTTCACATTCTCAGGCAATGCCCCGGACGCACTGCTAGCCGCCTCCTTGCAGACATATGCCGGGCCTATCAATCAATGGATGATCGGACTTCGCGTGGAAGGGCATGGCGCCTTTATCGGCGCTGTTTACGATCGAGTGATCGCCGATGCCAACAACCCCTGAGGCCATCGCCGCAGATATCGCCGAGGCGACGGCCGCCGGCTTTCGGAACCGACTGCTCGCTCGCGGGCAGGCCCGCGCGATCATCTGGCGTGATGGCACCCTTCCGCCCGACGCGCCGGACTTCGCACCGCAGCTTAGCTACGACCTGCACAGCTATGCCTATGCCCTGCTCGGCCTCGGCCTGCGCCTTCGTGAGGTCGGCAGCGATCACACTCAGGCTCGCGCGGCATTCGAACAGGCTGCCACGGCTCTTGAAGCGGTGATGGCAAAAGGCAACCGCCAGGAGACCGATCGCGATTTCCACTTCGTTATGGCTGCGGCCGCCTATCATCTTGCGCACCTGTCCGCACGCGCCTATTCACTGCTCGCAATCGTCGAGGCAGATGAGAATTTCTCACCGATCGAGCGGGCGCTGGCTCAGTTGATGCGAAGGAATTTCAGTGCCTTACGCAGCAGCACTCTCGACTACCGGGTCTCCGGCCAAGGCAGCGATGCCCGGATCGCCACTGAGATACAGGCCCACCTCGACCAAGCGGAGGGCGCTGCCGTGCAGCCCGACGCCGGTGGTGACGACTTCCTTTTCGAAAGTCTGGATGCCGCGCTCACTGATGCCTTCATGGCCGCCATGTCTCTTTATTTTCTCGCGCTCGAACGCGGTGAGCGAGTGCTCGTCGATCAGGCGTTGGAGCGGCTTCGCGTAAGCCTGACGATCTGCAGCGAGATGAACATGTTGCCCCAATGGTGGGCGCATCGCGTTGCGATCCACCTGCTTTCGGACCTCTGGACGAACACGTTCCACGAAAGGGTCCCGATTCAGTCCGCTGGTGGAGTTGCGGCCGACTGGCCGCGTCTGCGCGAGCTATTCATCGCGTTGCTTCAACGTCGGGCGAAGGCGGAGATCGACTTATGGCCCTCACAGACCGAGGCGGCCGCACGCGCTGTCGACCAATCAGACGACCTCGTCGTGTCGCTGCCGACAAGCGCCGGCAAGACCCGCATCGCCGAGCTATGCATCCTGCGCTGCCTAGCCGGAGGCAAGAGGGTCGTGTTTGTCACGCCGCTGCGCGCCCTGTCGGCGCAGACCGAAACCACGCTCCAACGGACCTTCGGGCCCCTCGGCAAGACCATCTCGGCCCTCTATGGCAGCATCGGCATTAGCGGCTTCGACGAGGACGCGATTCGCGAGCGCGACATCGTCGTCGCGACGCCAGAGAAGCTCGACTTCGCGCTCCGTAACGATCCTTCGCTGCTCGATGATGTCGGCCTGCTGGTGTTCGACGAAGGGCACATGATCGGCCTCAACGAGCGCGAAGTTCGCTACGAGGTGCAGATTCAGCGGCTTCTGCGTCGTGCTGATGCTCAAGAGCGCCGAATCGTCTGCCTCTCGGCCATCCTGCCCGATGGCGACCAGCTCGATGACTTCGCCGGCTGGCTCCGCCGTGATCATCCGGGAGGACTGATCAAGAATGACTGGCGGCCGACCCGGCTACGGTTCGGCGAGGTTGTTTGGACGTCGCCAACCGCGCGACTCAACCTCCACGTCGGCGACGAGAGGCCCTGGGTCCAGCGTTTCCTTACCGGCGCTGCCCCGCCCAACTGGATTCCACCAAAGCGTCGCCGCGCTCGGCTCTTTCCCGACGACCAGCGCGAACTCTGCCTTGCGACCGCTTGGCGGCTTGTTGACGACGGTCAGACCGTCCTCGTTTTCTGCCCCGAGCGGCGCAGCGTCGAGCCGTTCGCCGACGTCATCGTCGATCTGCATGAGCGCGGCGCCCTGCGCACGCTGCTCGAGGCCGATCCTAACGTGCTAAACACCGCGATCGCGCTGGGCGAGGAATGGCTAGGCGCCGGCAGCGCCATCCTCAAATGCCTGCGTCTCGGCGTCGCTCTTCACCATGGCGCCCTGCCGACGGCCTATCGCAAGGAGGTAGAGCGCCTGCTGCGCGAGAACGTCCTCAAGGTCACCATATCCTCGCCTACCCTGGCCCAAGGTCTCAATCTGTCGGCGACCGCCGTCATTATGTATTCGCTCCACCGCGCCGGCGAGCGGATCGAGATCAGCGAGTTCAAGAACGTCATCGGGCGCGCCGGACGCGCCTATGTCGACGTCGAGGGCATCGTCCTCTTCCCAATGTTCGACGACATCCCCAAGAAGCGGCGGAACTGGGAAGCGCTCATCACCGACCTTGGTGCGCGCGATATGGAAAGCGGTCTCGTTCAGTTGGTCGCGGTGCTGCTGACGCGGATGCATGCGCGCATCGGCGGAGACATCAATCAGCTCGTTGACTATGTTGTCAACAGCGCCGCTGCCTGGACCTTTCCCGAGATCCGCAATGAGGAGCCGGAAGACCGGAATCGCGCCCTGGCTGATTGGGAGCGGCACGTTGCGACACTCGATACAGCCATTCTCAGTCTCATTGGGGAAAACGACATTCCCAATGAAGGGATCGAGGCTGCCTTGGACGACATCCTCCAATCTTCTCTGTGGCAGCGACGTCTGGAGCGTCTGGATACTCAATTCCAGCAGTTGTTAAAGGCAGGTCTTTCCTCCCGTAGCCGGCTGATCTGGAATCAGTCGACGGCCGTTCAACGCCGTGGCTATTTTCTGGCAGGCGTCGGTCTGACGACGGGTCATGCCCTCGATGCCATAGCCTCCGAAGTCAACCTACTTCTCATCCAAGCCAATGGCGCGATCCTTGAGGGTGACGCTGAAGTCGCAATCACCTCTATCACCGTTCTCGCTGAGCGTGTATTCACATTCTATCCCTTCATACCCGACCCGCTGCCGGCGAACTGGCGCGACATCTTGCGTGCTTGGCTGATGGGGCAGCCTCTGGCCGCGCTGGGCGGAGATCAGCCATCGGAAGTGCTTCAGTTTGTTGAAGGAGCCCTTGTTTACCGGCTGCCCTGGGCAATGGAAGCAATTAGGGTCCGCGCCAGCGCAAATGGCGATGAGGTAGGCGCACATGGACTGAGCCTAGAAGACCATGAACTTGGCCTTGCGGTCCCGGCAGTCGTGACCGGCACGCTCAACCGCTCTGCATCAATCCTAATCCAGGCCGGCTTCAATTCGCGGCTGGCTGCAATCAAAGCAGTCGCTGATACCGGGGCGACCTTCACCACGGGCAAGGAGCTGCGGCAATGGCTGAATGCAGAAGTGCTCACCGCTTGGAACGCTCAGGCCGACTGGCCAACTAGAGAAACGAGACCGATTTGGACGGAGTTCTTACAGAACTTAACGCCGAGCGAGAAGCTCACATGGGTCGATAGGCACTATCGGGCTAGCATCACGTGGTTGGCTGCGCCCCCGCCGCCCGGCACCGTTGTCCAGATTCACCATTGGGCAGGTCGGTCGTGGGTACTTTCGCCAGACGGTACTCCGCTAGGTACAGTTCAGAACGCACTCAATTCCCATCGAAGGGGCCTGCTACGCACACAGGTGGCGCAAGATGTCAGCAAGATCGACCTCGTTTATCTTGGTCCCGACGATCTGGCGGGCGCATAACCGCCAAGTCTCCGGCACCTTGGGCCGCTGTGAAATGCTTGGCCGACCGTCCGCTTCGGGTCGAAAGCCGTCTCATCGGACCTGAGCATCGTTGTTCGATCTGTTGGTCTTGTGGCCTGAATGCGCGCGAACGAAAAAAGTAGGTTACCGATGGCAGCCCGCCAGCCCCTATTGGCTGGCGGGTGAATTGACTGGCAAGCACCCACCGGGTCTGGCCTATGACCATCACACCCATCCACGCTCAGCCAAGGCCGTCGTCTGGTGACCGCCCACAACAATGTGGTCGAGCAGTCGCACATCCACCAAGGAGAGCACCTGTTTGAGTTGCGCCGTGACAGCTCGATCCGCTGCGGAAGGTTCAACCGATCCAGAAGGGTGGTTGTGCCCAATGATGATCGCGGCGCAGTTCGTCCGGATTGCGTGTCGAACAACCTCCCTGGGGTGTACTTCAGCACCGTCGATCGTTCCTTGGAACAGCTCTGCGTACTCAATGAGGCGGTGACGGCTGTCGAGGAACGCTGCGGCGAACACCTCCCGCTGGAGTCCCGACAACTTGTCCCGAAAGAACTCCTTTGCCTTCTTCGGATCGGTGAAAGACGCCCCTCGCCTCATCCGCTGCCCGACCACGGCTCGTGCCGCTTCCACGATCTCGTCACCGCTGGCGACCTTGTATCTGCGTGACTTGCTCCTCACGTAGAGCGACAGGTGCTCTGGCGTGTCTTTGTCCATTGCTTCCTCATCTATAAGATGGCCCTACAGGACCGGAAACGACGAAGGGGCGCACGGGCGCCCCTTCGATCGCTGTTCGTGTTTGCCCGGTCAGCCGCCAGGAGACGCCTGGTGTCCGGGTGAGTACTTCGTCCCCGTCGCGGTGTACATCCACACCAGGAACCTGCCAAAGCCGTACAACGCGAAGCCGTAGACGACCACTGCGCCAATCACCCTCGTCATCGCACCCTCCTTCGCTTGGCGTCATGCGGTGCCGGCACGGGCGACCTTCTTCTGAAGGCGCTCGTGCAAGCTGACGGTGTCGCTGGTTTGCGCTGGGGCGCCGGAACCCGGCTCCTGGCTATCCGGATAGAACTCCTCCACCACGGCCGGGACATCCTCTGCCAGGTCCTCAAACGCGCCATTGGCAAACCCACGGCGAGCGGCCTCGTCCAGGGCTTCCTGATCGAACCCCGCGTCCCTGCGGCTCTGGTCGACCTCCCGCGCCTGGGTAATGGCCTGTTCCAGCGTCAGCCCCGAGCGGACGACCAGGTCGACGTAGTAGATCGCTGAGCGGAAGCTCATCGTCGTCGACTTGCCCCGTAGCTTGAGCTCCAAGGGCATGCAGGCGAGTCTTCCGCCCGACACGGCGTGGAAGTACTGCAGCCGGGCCGCGAGCGTGCGGATGGTGTTGTAGGACGTGGTGCGCAGCACGAAGCTGCCCAGCTCGTCCTCCTCCCCCACTCGTACGTTGAGTCGGGCATAGGCCTTGCATTCGCCCATGGCGAACGCGCAGGCGTCCGGACCCGGACAGGACTCCTGGGTGACGCCCTCCTTGGCCATCCGGCGGCTGGTCTCTCCATTGCCCACGCACACCGGCCTGCCCGTACTCCGGTCGAACAGGGAGTAGTCCGCCCTCAGGTTCAACGCCGGGTCGTCGAACAGCAGCTGGACCGGGACCGATCGAAGCTTGCCGCCGGCATCCTTGCGTAGGGCCTCGTCGAGCGGGTGCAGGATCCACCCTTCCCTGTTCTGCACCTGACTGGTCAGAGTGAACTGGTCATCCTTCTCCGGCAGGCGCTTGCCGTTGCGCTCGACCACACGGCCGATCGAGATCCGCCCAACCACGGGCGGCGTGATTGCCAGGCCTTTCAGCATGGTCATGCTCCTTCTGGTGAGTGGGTGACGATCCGGAAGCGACGGCTCCCGGGCCTGGTGACGGTGAACTCGGCCACGAGCTCGGGGTGCGCCTCGACCAGCTTCTTGGTGTCGACGCTGGAGCTGTCCTTGGATCGGCGGAAAGTGATCTCACCGGTCGGGAACACTGCCTTCGAGGCTTCCCCCATCGCCTCCTGCAGCCGCTGGCGAAGGCACTCGGCCTGCTTGGCCTTCTCATCGATCTCGTCCCTGAGCGAGACAAGGCCCCTGAAGGCTTCCGAGAGCGCCCCGTCCTCGCTGAAGTCCACCGTGGTGTCGTTGCCCCGGTACAGGCTCCTGAGCGCCTTGGCGGCCGATTCACTGCCGTCGGCCGGCGGTGGAACGTCCTGGGTGACGTACTCCCAGAACCGGGCTTCCAGAACGACCAGGCGGGAGATGATCTCCTCATCCCGCTCGACCCGGTGGATCTCCAGCTTCTGGCCGCACAGCAGTACCGCCACGTCCGCGGCATCCTTGCCCGTGACCGCCAGCTGGTGCTGGACCTGGAGCTGGACGTATTCGGGCACGCCATCGCGCCACAGACGCGCTCCAAACTCCCCGGCCGTCTTGCACTCAAGGATCTGGACGTCCGGGTTGCCCACGACCTCGCGGTCGATGTTGGCCAGCATGTAGCTGTAGGTGGGGTGCTGCAGGACGGCGTTGAGCCGGCGGACCTTGATGCCCGTCCGCTGCGTGTAGGCCGAGGCCACGTAGGGCTCCAGCAAGGTGCCCCAGTACATGGGCGAGTCCTGACCCGGTTCCTCGTCCTGGACGGCCCGGCCGGTCTTCTCCATCCATAGCTCCAGCTGGCTCTTGTAGGGGCAAAGGCCGACTGCCGCGGCGGCGTCCGAGCTGCCGATTCCCTGCTTACGGACCTCCAACCACTCCTCACGCGCCATCTCCCGCGTGTCGATCAGGCGCAATGCCGGTGATCTGCTCATTACGGTTTCTCCAAAGAAAAAGGCCCGGCGCTCCTTTCGGAGGCCGGGCCTATGGGTTGCTGTTGAAACGGCTTGACGAGTGCTGGCTTCTAGGCCGGCGAGACCTTCATTGCGGTGGCAACGATGCGATCCAGGATGGCGGGGGCAAGATCAACGGACCCTCCGGCCAGCAGGTGCCGGCCGAAGTCCCGACCGAAGGGTTCCGCTACCTCGTAGCACCACAGGCCCGGAAACACCTCGCTGCAGGCCTGCCACGTCCGTCCCAGCAGCTCGGCCTGGTCGATGCACGCCCGGATGTAGCCCCACTCCCCCTCGAACGGCATGTCCGAGTAGGGAGTGCAGCTCTTGTCCAGGGCGTGCTTGGCGTCGATGGCGATGTAGGCCACGTCGAGACGATCGACCGCCATCGCTCAGGCCACCAGTTTCAGCGCTTCATCCCACGCGCGCTGCTTGATCTGGGCGCCCGCACCGAACCAGGCCGCTTCCCTGCGGTGATCGTCACTGCGGGCCCGCCGATGGTGGTCGACGAACTCGGTGACGCTGCTCAGCACGCCCCAAGCCGTTCCTTTGGCGCTCGCCAGCTCGGACCCCTTGCCTGCGCCGTCGTACAGGGCGCGAGCGGTCTTGAACGCCTGCTCATTGACCGCTACGCCCTCCCCGTCCGGGTTCGGATAGGTCAGGACCCGACGAAGCAGGCCATCGACCGAGTCCGGATCCACCGGGCAGTCGACCAGCGCCTTCATGCGGGCGACGAACGAGTCCCAGGTGGAGACGGTGATCCCGAGCTGGCGCTTCACCAGGTCCGGATTGAACTGGCTGCGGTGGGGCACCTTCACGGCCCCGGCGTTGCTGCCCAGGGCGATCGACAGGGTGTTGTTGCAGACCACTCGGACCGAGGTGAACTGGGCGGTCGTGGCCAGGGTACCGTCGCAGGCCGTGGCCAGCAGCAGGTAGCCGTCCACGCGGTCCCTTCGCTTCAGGACGGTGCTCTGCCCGGTCTTGGCCAGCGCCCAGAACTTGCGCCCCTCGCGGAGCACGCCGGCCGACTCCAGCTCGAAGCCGCCGACTTCGGTCAGGTCGCGGTAGAACTCCAGGATCTCACCCGGCTGGACCACCTTGTACCGCTTGGACACGACCGACAAAGGCGCTTGCGTGTCGGACCGGTACAGGACTTTCTGCTCCGGGAAGGCGTTGATGGCACCGATCCCGTTCTTGCCAACCACGTAGCGGACCTCCGACTCTTCGATCGACCAGTCCATGCCGGCCTCCCGCTTCCAAACATCGATCGGCTGTTGCGGCGCCAGCTTGTGACCGAGGCCGTGCCACGGCCGCTCGCCGGCATAGGCCATTGTTTCAACCAGGTGCATCGTCTCTTCTCCTTAATCTCGGGCATAAACGCACAAGGCCCGGCGATTGCCGGGCCTTGTGGTGTGTCACGGGTTGGATCACGGGAACTTCGGGTGTTTACTGCGGACGCAGCTGGCAACGCTCACCAGAGCTGTTGCGACTACCACAAGGATGCAGTAGATCGCCTCCGACCTGTCACTCATAGGGAATCCATGATGAAGGCGCACAAGGAGCGCTGTGCCCTTGCGCAAAGCCAGACCCTACTGGCTTCAACGAGGTGATATGTGGATGAGATTCTTTTGAATCCAAGCACTAGCACGGGGCGTAGCATTTGGCGAAGCAAATTCGAAGGTGGTGGCCATCTCGCCGCTCATAATGCCTGCCGCCGGACGAGGTAAGCCGGCCTTCATAGGCATCGGTTGGCTCGATAACCGTGGTTAGAGAGCCTGTGGCGTTTCCCTTTTGTTTGTCTGTGGCAGCAGCCACGGTTCATCACCTCCCTCTCATAGCCGCAGCTTGGTGTAGACGGCCTCGACCATGCAGTCGTCGCCATCCTCAAAACGCAGCCGTCCGAAGCCGGACTGCGAAATCGTCAGGTAAGCCTCCTCGCCAAGCGCGAGGGACAGGCAGCTCGAAGTCTTGATGTAGGAGTTCGTTCCGAAAACCTCATACCAGTCATCGTCCTCGCGACTCACCGTCACGACGTACTTGCCCGGCTTCTGCTTCGAGACACCAAATACGGCTTTCACGTCGCACTTGTCCTTGCTGTCGAAGAAGATGACCTCGCCGCCATAGCCGGAGGTCTTGAAGATCGCCTCCTCCGAGTAGGCATAGACGTAGCAGTAGCGCGTCTGGATGATAATGTCCTTGCCGTCGATCTTGTAGACATTGCTGCCCTTGCGGGTCAGGTTCACCTCGTAGTTCTCGGCCAGAGCGGGTGTGGCCTGAAGGCACATCAGTGCAGCAAGTGTCGTCAGAAGCGTCTTTTTCATCGCCATCGTCTACTGAGATTGAGAACTCGACAGGCGGCTCTTCACGAGGTCGAGCTTGGCCTTGTGTGCGAGCGGCCTGTTGAAAACACGGTTCTGGATTTGATCGGACACCTTGCTGATGGCGATGTACGCCATGCTCAGTCCTGATTCGCGCTCGGATGCCTTTTTCTCAACGAAGTCGTAGGGGAAGTTGTCGCAGAACTTGTGGAAGCCGGAGAACTGAGCGACATCTTTCGTGAACCGGAAGCCGTCCGGGGTGAGGCGTGAGCGCCGGGGATGGTAGAGATCGACGAACAGAATGAACCACTCGGCTCCGTTGAATGACACGGCCTCGAACACGTCCACTGTGCCCATGGCACCGAGTCGATGAAAGAGGATGCGCTGACCAGATTGGGTTTCGAGCCTGGACAGATACGCCAGTTGGCCAATGGGCCCGTTGACCGGGATCGGATTCGTCTCGATGAAACCAAACGAACCCGTGCCGTTCGGGTCTTTGTCGTAGGCAGGAGCGGACTCCAGCATCGCCCTCATCGCCGGATGAACGAGTTCCAATTGAAACGCCTCATCGTCGAGGATGCGGTGGATGTGCGCCATTGCCTCACGCAGCGCTTTGTCTTCCTTGTTGCCTCCGAATAGATTGGAAAGAAATCCCATAACGCTGCTCCATTGAATTTTTGGGCTAAATCACTGCAACACATCACTCAGTCGGCGCATGCCCGGCTTCTTGAAGGCCATGCGTATGGCTTGCTCCAGAATGTGGGTGTTCGCTCCATGAATGTAGGAAATACCGGTGTTGACCTTCTTGTCGTCCTTGGCTCCGATGCAGAACGAGCCGTCGGCGCTCCACACATGGACTTGGCCCCATGAGCAGCGCACCTTCTCGTTCGAGCCGAGGAACTTGCGCTTCACCAGCGTGATGCCGTCGTCGTGCAGGAGCGCATCGCCGAAGTACAGATCACGTCCAGCCTTCAAGGCTTCGAGCATCTCGGTGAGCAGGCGCACGCAGACTGCCCGCCAGAGCTTGTCGATGAACGTGTTGTAGATATCCTGCTTTTTCAGCTCCACGACCGCTTCGGAATTCCGGTTTCCAAATGCAATCGTGTAGGTCGTCCCCGTGGGTACACCGTTGACGGAATGGTTGACGCCGCCCCAGCGAACGCGCGTGATCGTGTCGAGCGGGAAATTCTGGCCTTTCCACGAGGCACCTTGGGGCGAGATGCTCAAGGTGTCCTTGAACATGACGCCAATCTCAGCGCGGTAGGTGATTTCGCGCTCCCACTCGCCCTGACGCGCTGCGGCCTGCTTGCGCTGCTGGAAGATGTCTGCGAGCGCGTCCGCGTCTTCCTCGGCGCGATCCGAAATCTCCGGCACTTCGGAAAAAAGTTCCTGAATCAGTCCGGTCAGCCGCTGCGACTGGGCGAGCATGTCATGCTCGTTGAACAGGTCGATGGCGAGGCTACGAATCTTGTAGGCCAAGTCGCGGCTTGCCTCGTGGTCGATGCCGCGCGCCTTCGAACTCAACTGGATGGGCTGCGCGATCTTGTCCCAATTGCGCGCAACGGCATCGAGCTTGTCCACATAGGGCTTGACGGCAGCCTCACCGGAACCCGCATGATCTCTGGCGGCCTTGATGAGTTTGTGGACGTTCTCGGCCTCTTTTTGCAGCACGCCTTGGGTTTCCACCTCGTAGCTGTCAACAAGATCATCAATCAGCCCCGGTGCATGATCCTCGCCGCCGGAGGTCACGCCATCCACGGTTTCGGTCATCACTTGGATGAGCGTCATCGGCGGCAGCCGGTCAAGCGCATCCTTGATGGCAGTCCGGTAATACCGCTTGCGCTCCGTCAGCTCGGCCTCGATTTGGTCGAGCGCACGCACTTCCGGAAAGCCCGATGCGGTTCGATCCTCATTGATGTCGCGCAGCACATCCTCTGGGTATAGTTCCTCCGCAAGGTACGCGGTCTCCATAATGAATTCGGCCAAGTCGTCTACATCGTGCTTGCCATCCACGGCTTCGAACGCAGCGGCCAGCAAATTCAGATGGGCGAGCGTCGGGAGGCTCGATTCCTCTCGGATCGCCATCGGATCGCTGATCAGGTTCTCGACCAACTGGGTGGCCTTGCGTGGCGAGACGCCGGGAAGCCACGCGATCTCTGCATTCAGGCGTGTGCGCGGGTTCGTCAGGTCGGAGCGTGCCTTCTGGCAAACGTCGTGATCCAGTTCCAGCGACTTTTCTTCAGCCAACTCGACGATGCGTCTGCGGTTGTCGCGGATCGTTACGCCCAAGACCGCAAACGCCGACTGATGTAGTGCAGTCGTGGTGAGGCGAGATTGCGGCTTGACTGGAATTGGCGGCGGAGCCGTCCTCTGGGCAGTAGGGGGAACGGGTGGCGGTCGCTGAGTCGTTGCCGAGCCTGGTGGTGCAGGCGCAGGCGCGGATGATGTTGTCGATTGAGCGCGAAGCATCGCAAGAAGCTGCGGGTCTTTCAGCGCCTCCAGAGCCTGAACAAGCGCCTCGCGGGGGACGGACAGTTTCTGGCCGTTGCGCAGTTCGTGGCTGTACTGCGCCAGTTGATCTTTGGACGACAGATGGTCGGACAGCGCCAGCGAGACGGCGTATTCGCTACTTGTTTGAGGCGCAGCACCACATTGCCGGCAGGCGACGAGTGCGCCGGATTTCGCGGAACCACATTTGAAGCAGATCGCCATTGCCATAACTTCGCTCGCTCACCATCACCGTAGTCTTGCCAACTGCTGAGACAAACATCTGTTGTATGCCGCTGGCCCATTGACATATTTGTCCGTTGAGCAGGCAGACTCAATTGACCCTCTATCTGCCGCCGAAAGCCTGGATAAATCCGGCCCGCCTCCCTGTTGATCTAGTGCTGCGAGTTGGGTGTTGAGGCATCTGTTGTAGGCAGCGGGGCCATTGACATACTTGTCTGTTGAGCATGCCGCTTCGATAGACTGCCGTTCAGAATTGGAAAGACGGGATAGATCGGGTCTTCTGCTCCCTTGCCCAGACATGGCCGAAAGTTGACGCGCTAGACATTGGTTGTAGGCCGCAGGGCCATTGACATACTTGTCAGTCGAACAAGCGGCCTCAATGGACTGCTGTTCTGCGGAAGACAAAGAACTAAGGTTTGGCCGCCGCACACCTGCTGCCAAAGCTGCTTTTTGGCGATCCACGCACGTTCGATACGCAGCAGGGCCATTGACGTACTTGTCTGTTGAGCACGCTGCCTCAAGCGAAGCGGCCTCTGCGGATGACAACTGAACTGGGGTGCTGACGGGGCGGCTATCTACTGATGGAGTTGATGTGAGGGCAGGAGCACGTTGTAGCTGAAGCAGCAACGCTTGATCTGCCACTCCCGTCGCAGCCAAGCCTCTGTCCTGCTGGAATGCGATGATTGCTGAACGAGTATCTCTGCCCATCAGTCCGTCAGCAGCGCCAGCTTCGTAGCCAAGTTCATTGAGTTTGCTCTGGATAGCTTGCACGGTTACGTCCGCCGCTGGGCGAGATGGCTCTTGAGGCGATAGCGACCCCGTGGGACTGCGAGTAAACCTGCTCCTACCTTCGGATTGAAGTTGACTCCGGTATGGCTCAATGTCTCGTTGAGCGCTGGTCAAATCATTGCGCCCTCGATTGTTGGTGTGATATCGAAATGAACTGCAACGGCTGTTGTAGTCGGCCACCATCGCGTTGAAGCGATCCACATCGGCATCGACGTAGTTATTGACGGCGGACTTCGTGGCATCCAGGCGAATGTCTTCGGCCAAGCAATACCGAATCTGCTCCCGTGAGAGCACGAGGTCTTGGCCGACCGGCGGCTTGGTCTCAACCGGCCGTGATGGTGCTTGTGGCTGCGATGGTGGCGTATAGCTCGGCGCGGCGCTTTGCGTTGGTGGTGAGTAGCTGGGCGCTGAGGAGGTTGTTGGCTTGTCTGCCTGACCGATCAACCAAAGCACTCCGAAGACGGCGGCAATGCCCAACACCCACTTGCCGCCGGATGAGCCGGAGGACGGCTGCGGAGGTTCTTGATAGGTTTGACGCTGGCTCGGTTGCGGCTGTGGCTGCGGTTGAGCAGGCTGCGGAGCCGGGCGCGGGGCACTCAGCGCAGCGGCAGCAGGTTCCTTCTTTGCAGCGGGAGGCGGCGTCGTGTCCACATCGGACACAAGCGAGGAGAGGCCTGCAAAGCCTCTGCCTTCTTCTTTTTTGTCGTTTTCTCCCCCAGCCACACCTATCTCCTAAATGAATCCGATCCGTCGCTTTGTCTCAGCGCCACCCTCACGTTCCCGTGCCGGTGACGAGTGCAAGGCGGCCAGCAAGCTGGCCTGATCCAGCCGATCTTTGCCGCCGCGTGCCGCCAGTCGCGCGCCTTCGCGCACCACGAAAGAGACGTCCGACAGTGGCCTGCCCGCCAGTTCCTTCGCCAGCGGCTTGGCGTCCACGTCCGCTTCCTTCGGCAACGAGGACAGTAGGTTGTCCAGTAACGCCTGCACCTCGACCTGGCTGGCGAAATCCACCTTGATGAGGTGATCGAAACGCCCACGGCGCTGGATGGCTGGGTCGATCATCTCGATGCGGTTCGTCATGGCGATGATCAGCACGTCGTTCTTCGCTGCCTCCGGAATACGGCGCAGGAACTCGGCTACTTCCTCCACGCGGTGATGACCCGACCCCATCTCGCGGTCGGCAAGGAACGCTTCCATCTCGTCGATCACCAGCACGGACGGCGCGCTCTCCATCGCCTTGTCGAACACCTGCGCGACCTTCTTGCTGGTCTCGTGGATGTACGGGCTGGCGACGCTGGAGGCATCGATCTGGAAACTCGGCCAGCCGAGGAAGTCCACCAGCCGGTCAACCGCGAAGGTTTTGCCGCAACCCGGAGGGCCGTGCAGGATCACCGCCGACGGGAATTCGATGCCGAGCGCCTTGTAGCGGTCACGGTGCAGGATGATGTCAACGATGTGTTCGTTGAAGAAGGCGGCCAGTTCGGGACGCCCGGCGAGTTCGAAGACCTTGTCGGGTTCGGGCGCACTGCGCTTGGTCTCGACCTTTTCTTCAGCGGGAGCGGCCTCGGTATTCTCGGTTGGCGCTTCCGGCTTGCGTTCGAGCGGGATGAGTTCGCCCACCTCGAACCCCGCCGCCTGCACGACATCCTTCAAGTGGCCTGCACCGATCCAGCTCATGTTCTGGCGCAATCTGCGGAAAGCGGAAGCCGGAATACTCGTGCCACCCGTCAGCCAGTAACCGAGCACGACATCATCGCCGGTGCGGGAACTGATGCTGTAGGTTGGCAGCAGGCGGGTGATCTTTTCGACGTAGAGCGCGTCTTGCAACGGCGATTCCGCATCGATGTCGCGCGTGGCCTTCAACGCCAAGGCGAACGACAGCGCCTCGGCCTTGTTGTCAGGGGATTTCGCTTCGCTGACCGGCAACAGGGTCTGGCTTGGCGCGCATGAGATGGCTCGTAACGGCCGATCTCCGAACCGGAAGGCGTCGAACGTGCCCTCGTCAATCAGTCCTGCGTCTTGCCAGCGAACGCCCAGATCGTCGTGGACGACCAGCGCACGACCGCCGCCTTGGGTGTCGTACACCTGCCAATCCGCGCCCTCGAACAAGGCGACGCGAACCTTCGCGCCGTCTGGCAGTTTGAATCCAATAGGGAGCCATGCATCGAGAGCCATGAGGATCAACTCCGAACGATATTGGCACCGGCCATCATGTCGTCATCACCCGCAGAGCCAACTTGAATCGAGAAAAGCTGGCCAACCACTGCTCGCAATTTGTCGATGTCATTGGCCTTGATGGCTTCGGTTCCGTGCGCCACAAGCTGTGCGTGCTCTCTGGCGTCAGAGAAAAGGTAACTGGCTTGAGCCATACGTTTGAAGTGATCGATCACGAACCAGTCCTGACGCCACAGGATCATGAAGTTGCGACTGCGCAGATCGTCCAAGTGCGATTCAAAATCGCTGCTGTTGTTGTCGAGAGCGCGTTGCGCCGTCTTCACCAAGTTGTCGAACGCCGATGCTTCGGTGGGACGGGCATGCTGGCGCACGGCCTTCTCGAAGAAATCGACCGCCCTGTCCAGTTCAAGCTGACGGATGTCCTTCAGGTGTTCCTTGCGTGTCAGCGCCAGCAGGCGCTTGGCTTCCTGCACGTTGTCCATCGCCTGCTTCGCCGTTTCTGGGTCAGCCTCGCCGGACTCGATGGTGCTGGCCTGTTCCAGCTTCTCGCGGGCCTGCTCCAGACGCGGGTCATCCACCTTCGAGGCCATTTCTTCCAGACGTTCGAGTGTGTGCTCGGACTGCTCCTGAATGTTTCTGGCCTGATTGGTGTAGTCGAGCTTGCCCTCTTGACTGGAGTAGAAGTTGCGCCCGCTCTGGAACGAGCCGCTGATGGAGGGAACCGAAACCTCCAAGATGATGTTGCCGGAGTCGAGCACTTCAAACTCGCAGACCAGCTCCGCCCCTGCCGCGATGACACCATCATCGAAATCCGTTCCCTTGATCTCGAACATGCCGATGAAGCGGTTGTCGGTGATGGGGTCGGAGATTTCACCTTCCCACAGCTTGAACTTGATCGACCCAGCGCTTCCGCCCTTGAGCGACTCACCCGCCTTGAAGGACTTCTTGCCTTTCTTGGGCAACTGGTCACCTTCACGGATCAGATAGTCCAACACCAAGCGCCCGCCAACTTTGTCGCGGGCTTCCACGCCAATGGAGTGCGATGCTGGGATGGCATCGATGCTGGCGGCAGTGCGCGCGATGACGATCTTGTCCTCACCCAAGGCAACGGGTGCGCCGTTCGAGTCGAACACGAACACCTTGAAGATGTTGTCGCCGGGCTTGGCCAGGCTGAGTTCGACGCTTGCGCCGTCCTTCAGCGCGACGCGACCGGATGACCAGCCCGTGTCGAGGCTGTCGATCTGGAACTCGACACCCGCGGGCGCGAGCCCACCGAGCTTGGCGACGATCTTCGCCCTCGGCTCCGGCGTGCGCGCGATGTAGTTGAACGATAGGTCGAGCGCACCACCGGCACTGAGCGCGCCACGTGCGCTTTTGCGTCCACGGCTTTGCGAAGCCCAGTCGATGGATTCGGCAAATACCGCCGCGCCTTCGGCAACCGCCGTCATCGGGTTCACGTCGGTGGATGGCGCGATGCCCAGCTCAAAAGCAACTTTGTCGCGCAAGTTTTTGTACTGAGCTGGCCCACCCACGAAGACGATCCGCTCAACGTCGTGAGAACTCAAGCCTGCCTTCTCAATGCTCTCTCGGGTGGCCTGAATGGACTCATCTACCTTGGACGCAATCAAACCGTCGTACAAAGTCCGGCTGATCGGGATGTCAAGGTAGATTTCTTCGCCAGCTTGGTCACGTACACCCAGCTCGTTCTCAGCAAGGCTGATCACAGACTCTTCGCTCTGCGACAACGCGATTTTGGCTTTTTCAGCAGCCCAAGTCGCAATGGTGCGGAGTGACTTGTACTGTGAATTGGATGCGAGATCTTCCGGCAGATCAAAGTTGTCGAGCAGCCACGGTTTGACGACGTTGTCGAACAGAATGCGGTCGAAATCCCGTCCGCCGCACATGGCAATGCCGCCATGAGCAAGCAGGTTCACTCGACCGCCAATGCTCTCCGCAATGGCGACATCCAGCGTGCCACCACCAATGTCGTACACAACAAAAATACCGTCGTTCTTCCGCTGGCGCATGACGCTCATCACGGCAGCGACTGGCTCCTGCATCAACGCAACCCGTCCAAGCCCAGCCGCATCGGCGGCGGCCATCGTGGCGTCCTTCTGCATTTGGTTGAACGCGGCCGGAACGGTGATGACGCTGCCCGTGTCGCCATCGCCACGAATCTCCTCCGGCAGATAGCCAAAGAGTGAGCGCAACACCTCCGCGGAACATTCTTCCGGCGTCATCGTGAGATTGACCGCGGGCAGCTTCACGGGGGTGCTTGTGCCCATGAGGCGCTTGAACAGCACAGCCGCGTTATCGGGATTCTTTGCGGCGCTGTTGTAGGCACGCGAACCGACGTACTTATTACCGCGCCGGTCGATGAAGATGGCCGAAGGCGTTACATCGTGCTGCTCAGGACTCTTGTAGAGGTGAATCTTTTCACCATCAAACGAGCAGATGGCACTGTTGGTCGTGCCGAGATCGATACCGACGTATTTCATGCCTCCACCTTCCTGAGCATTACCGTGCCTTCTTTGCGCAGCCCTTTCGGCCCCATGATGATCGGCTCCAGCATCTGCTCGACGAGCAACACATCGTCCGGGGCGAAATCCCCCAAGTTCAAGGCAGAAGCCGCCATCCCTGCGTCGTAGGGTTGTCCCTCGACATTGACCAGCTTCAGACCGTTTGAGTCCAGGCTTTCCTCCACCTTCTTCTGGAAGTAGCGGATCTGGTTGATGTAGCGGCCTGACTCGCCCGCGTCTAGCTTGCCGACCACCTTCCCGAACAGACGCGAGAAGCGCCAACTCTCGACAGCAATGTCGATCAGCGATTGCTCCATCTGCTCATTGGTTTCGCCCTGACTTGTCATCATGCCCCCTACTGAGAAACTTGTTGGCGTTCCAGATCGGCTCCCCCGGGCACCCAGCTTGGAGATGACCCGCGTGGAGAATTCCCCGGATCGGCCAGATCGTTAGCGCCGTCCGAGCGGACCTAGCGACGCCCTCTTTCTCTGCCACCGCACCCCCTACGAATGGCGGGAAAAAAGCACTTAAAATCCGCCGCTTGCACCCCATTAGACGGCTTTCGATGGCAAGTATAGCGCCCTTGCGGGTCCAGTTCATGCAAGACCAGCGGCCGAACACGGGCTAGACAGGCCGGATATTGGCGCTTGCCTGTCCCGGATTTGAGGAGGGCATGGTTAATCGATATTGGCGCCGCCGAAAAGGAGTAAACCCCCATCGGAAAGGAAGGCTGCTAGTTCATGCAGCGGAACTGCGTCGAGACAGAAGGCGACGGTCCGGTTTGGGCGTTTGAAGCGCGGACGCTCCACTATGCGTTGCGCCTGAGCTCATCCAAGTAGTTTGCCCAAGCCTGCATCATCTTCCTGCGCTCTTCCAGGTGAGTAGTCCGGTTGTACGCCCGCCCCAGCGGATCCCGGACCGCATGGGCGAGCTGATGCTCGATGAAATCCGGCCTGAACCCAAGCACCTCGTCCAGCAATGTTCGCGCCATGGCCCGAAAGCCATGGGCAGTCATCATTGTGCCGTCGAACCCGAGGTTCCGTAGAGCGGCGTTTATCGTGTTCTCACTGATCGGCCTCTGGACGCTCCGCACGCTCGGAAAAACGTACTGGCTTTTCCTTGCATAGGGTCGGACATCTTCCAGAAGTTCGACTACCTGCCCAGCCAGGGGAACGATGTGCTGGGTCTGGGTCTTGCTGGTGATGTAACGCCACTCAGCAGCACCCAGGTCGATATCCTCCCAGCGCGCCGCGCGGAGCTCGCCCGGCCTGACGAACAGGAGTGCCGAAAGCTTGAGCGCGGCGGAGACGATGGGCGACCCTTGGTAGCCGTAGATCGCCTTGAGAAGCTTTGCTACCTCCTCTGGCTCAGTCAGGCTGGAGAAGTGCTTGGTTTTCGTAGGGGTCAGCGCACCGGCAAGACTCAGGGCGGGGTTGTTCTCTGCACGGCCGGTGGCGATGGCATAGCGAAAGACCATGCCCGCGGCGGCGCGAGCCCGATGCGCCGTCTCGACTGCTCCACGGGCCTCGATCTTCCGGAGGGCCTTGAGCAGGATTGGCGCAGTCACGCTCCGAACGGGCAGATCACCGATACTCCCCAGATCGCGTTCCAGCATCCGGCGCTCCCGAACGACTGACCCAGGGGTCAGCTTCGTGGCCCGTTGCGTCACCAGTTCCTCAGCAAGCGCGCCAAAGGTATTGCCGGCCTCTTCCTCCTGTGCCGCTCGCTCGATCTTCACCACCAGGCCCGGGTCCATGCCCTTCTTGAGCTGGGCCCGGGCCTTGTCCCGCTCGGCGCGAGCTTCGGCCAATGAGATCGCCGGGTAGTCCCCGATGGTGAGCATGTTCGCCTTGCCGGCGAACCGGTACCGATAGCGCCAGATCCTGGCTCCAGAAGGCCTCACCTCGACGCACAGCCCATTGGCATCGGCGAGGCGATAGACCTTGCCCTGAGGCTTGAGGCTGCGCAGCTTGGTGTCTGTCAACATGGCTGTGAGTAACGGATATGTGAGTAAGCGGAGATCTTCCGATCATCTTACTCGCACCGTTACTCACGTTCCAGCTGGATGGAGGCGCACGCGACCGGACCCGGCCGGACACGAAACCACTGGATTACGGCCGTTTTGCTAGGATATTCGGACTGATCTGGACGCTGTCGGATCAGTAGATGGTGGGCCCACCAGGATTCGAACCTGGAACCAAGGGATTATGAGTCCCCTGCTCTAACCGTTGAGCTATAGGCCCGGCGCAGCCTCACAGTGTAGTGGAGGCCGCGCTCGATCGGCTACCCGGCAGCAGCAAGAGCCTCAGCCACATGCCCCAACCGCTTCTCCGCCACTTCCGCAAACCACACCTGCCGCCGCAGGTGCGCGTGGAACAGCGCCACAGTCCTCCTGGTCTCTTCCAGCCCCTTCTGGTTGTCCGCCGCCGAAGCCAGCAAATAATCCAGCACCAGACTGCGTCAGCAACGCCAGCGTCGCTCTTCGGGCGAATCCCAGTGAATCCTCGCGCTCGTCGCGCATCACATCTTCCCAATCCAATAGCGGCGCAAACGCGCAGCCGTTGAGAAGACCTGCTGGATACGTCATCGCAAACAGCAGCTGGCACGGCTCTACAGAAAGCACACACACCCCAAAAAGAAAAACCCCGCACCAGGCGGGGTTTCTCTCAACGCTTCAACAGCCGCTGGAAATCAATCGATATCCAGGAAGCTGCGCAGCTGCTCCGAGCGGCTCGGGTGACGCAGCTTGCGCAGGGCCTTCGCTTCGATCTGGCGGATGCGCTCGCGGGTCACGTCGAACTGCTTGCCGACCTCTTCCAGCGTGTGGTCGGTGTTCATGTCGATGCCGAAGCGCATGCGCAGCACCTTGGCTTCCCTCGGGGTGAGGCCGGCCAGCACGTCGCGCACGGTTTCAGACAGATTGATGTTGGTGGTGTTCTCGATCGGGGACTCCACGTTGGTGTCCTCGATGAAGTCGCCCAGATGGGAATCCTCGTCGTCGCCGATCGGGGTTTCCATCGAGATCGGCTCCTTGGCGATCTTCATCACCTTGCGGATCTTGTCTTCCGGCATGTCCATTTCCTTGGCCAGCTCCTCCGGCGTAGCCTCGCGGCCGTACTGCTGGAGCATCTGGCGGGAAATGCGGTTCAACTTGTTGATCGTCTCGATCATGTGCACCGGAATACGGATGGTGCGTGCCTGGTCGGCGATCGAGCGGGTGATCGCCTGGCGGATCCACCAGGTGGCGTAGGTCGAGAACTTGTAACCGCGGCGGTACTCGAACTTGTCCACGGCCTTCATCAGGCCGATGTTGCCTTCCTGGATCAGGTCGAGGAACTGCAGGCCACGGTTGGTGTACTTCTTGGCGATGGAGATGACCAGGCGCAGGTTGGCCTCGACCATTTCCTTCTTGGCCTTGCGCGCCTTGGCTTCACCGTAGGCCATGGCACGGCTGATTTCCTTCAGCTCTTCCAGGTCCAGCTGGGTCAGCGTCTCGATGTCGATCGTCGCCTGCTGTTCGGCAATGATCTGGTCCTTCACTTCGCGCAGCGCCGAGGACCACTTCTGCTTGCGCTTCAGCGCGTCTTCCACCCACTCCAGGTTGGTCTGGTTGCCTTCCCAGGAACGGATGAAGTCCTTGCGCGGCATGCGGGCGGTAACGGTCGCCAGGTTCAGCACGCGGCGCTCATGGGCCTTGATCGATGCCATGGTGTCGCGCAGCTGCTTGGTCAGCACGTCGGTCAGCGGCAGCGGCAGCTTCAGGGTGACGAACACCGCCGACATTTCTTCGCGCAGGCGCGGCAGGTTCTTCTTGTCGCCCTTGGTCGCGGCCTTCTTGAAGGCGTTGAAGGCATCGCTCAGCGCCTGCATGCGCGCGGCGACTTCCTCCGGATCCGGACCGGTCGGTGCGGCTTCTTCATCGCCACCGTCGACATCGTCGTCCTCGTCCTCGTCGCCTTCGGCGTCCGCATCGGCGCTGTCATCGGCAGCGACCGCCGGCGGCGCCGGCTCTTCGTCGACCAGGTCGTTGAAGCCGACGATCACTTCGGCCAGGCGCTTCTTGCCTTCCTTGTGGGCTTCGTAGTCGTTCAGCAGCGACTCGACCGAAACCGGGAACTGGCCCAGGGCCGCCTGGACCTGCGAAAGGCCTTCCTCGATGCGCTTGGCGATGGCAATTTCGCCTTCGCGGGTCAGCAGCTCGACGGTGCCCATTTCGCGCATGTACATGCGCACCGGGTCGGTGGTACGGCCACCTTCGGTGTCGAGCGCGCTCAGCGCAGCGGCAGCTTCTTCAGCCGCGGTGTCATCGACTTCGCGGTTGCCGGTGTTGCCATCGTTGAGAAGCAGGGTTTCCACATCCGGCGCAACTTCATGGACATCGATGCCCATGCCGTTGATCATGCCGATGATGTCTTCGATCTGTTCCGGGTCGACCATGTCGTCCGGCAGATGGTCATTGACTTCGGCGTAGGTCAGGTAGCCCTGTTCCAGGCCCTTGCTGATCAGTTGCTTGATTTCGGATTGGGCAGGACGTTCGTTGGCCATGTAGTGCTCGCGCCACCGGCAGGGAGAAATAGGGAACGTAGCATTATACCAGCCCGGGGCCCTGCCTGCCGGGCGGTGGTCCCGCAGGCTCAGGGCCGGAGAAGGAAGGTCACGGGACCGTCATTGACCAGGCTGACGACCATATGGGCACCAAATCGGCCCGTTTCCACCCCTGGCGCGTGATTTTCACGACAGATCTCAACAAAACGGTTGAACCCGCGTTCAGCCTCTTCCGGCGGCGCGGCCGTGGTGAAGCTCGGCCGCATGCCCGAACGGGTGTCGGCGGCCAGGGTGAACTGGCTGACCAGCAGCAGGCCGCCGCCGGTATCGCGCAGCGAGCGGTTCATCTTCCCGGCCTCGTCGGCGAATACCCGGTAGCCCAGCAGGCGCTCGGCCATCCGCCGCAACTGGGCCTCGGTATCGCCCGGCTCCATGCCGACCAGGGCCAACAGGCCAGGGCCGATCTGCCCCACGGCCTCATCGTCGACATGGACGGCGGCCTGGCTGACACGCTGGATCAGGACGAGCATCGTGGGCTTCCAATGAACAGGGCCGGCCACGATAGCAGCGCCCTTGGCTAAACTGGCGCCGATGAATCCGCAACGCAAAGCCCGGCTGGTCTACCGCGCCACCACCCTGTTCGCCCGCCTGCCCTGGCCGCTGCTGCGGGCGTTCGCGCGCGCCCTGGCGTGGGCGTGGATCGCCCTCAATGCCCGTGAGAGCCGCGTCACCCGGCGCAACCTGGAACTGGCCTACCCGGAGCTGGATGGCGCCGCGCGCGACCGCCTGCACCGTGATCTGCTGCGCTCCACCGCGCTGCAGGCCATCGAAACCCTGCGGCTGTGGAGCCAGGCGCCGGCCGACAACCTGCGCCGGCACCTGAAGCAGCGCCATGGCGAGGCCCTGTACGACGCCGCCCTGGCCAGCGGCAAGGGCGTGATCGTGGCCGCGCCGCACTTCGGCAACTGGGAGCTGCTGAACCAGTGGCTGGCCTCGCGCGGGCAGATCGCCATCGTCTACAAGCCGCCGGAGGACGAGGCCAGCGATGCCTTCCTGCAGCTGGTGCGCGGCGGCCAGAACGTACAGCAGGTGCGCGCCGAAGGCCCGGCCGTGCGCCAGCTGTTCAAGGTGCTCAAGGACGGCGGCGCCACCGGCATCCTGCCCGACCAGCAGCCCAAGGCCGGCGATGGCGTGTTCGTGCCGTTCTTCGGCGTGCAGGCGCTGACCATGACCCTGGTCAACCGGCTGGCCGAACGCACGGGTGCCACCGTGCTCTATGGCTGGTGCGAACGCATCGGGCCGGACATGGAGTTCGCGCTGCACATCGAGCCGACCGACCCGACCGTGGCCGATCCGGACCCGCTGGTGGCGGCCACCGCCCTCAACGCCGGTATCGAACGCATCGCCCGCCGCGACCCGGCGCAGTACCAGTGGACCTACAAGCGCTATACGCTGCGGCCACCGGGCAGTAGCGAGGAAGACCCGTACGCAACTGAGGAACACCCCCACTGACGGCCGCCTGCGACCACTGGCCGCACCACGTTGAATACGACGCCGGCGCCCCCATAGAGACTGCGATGTCCGCCTCCCCCGGTCCTGCCATGCCTGCTGCTTCTTCCCTGTTCGGCGATCCGGCCGCGATCCGCTGCGAACGCGCGGTGGCCGAACTGCGCGCCGGTCGCCCGGTGCTGCTCCACGATGGCCAGGGCCAGCGCCTGGCGGTGATCGCGCTGGACAGCGCCACGACCAGCAGCTTCGCCGCCTTCGCCGCTGCCGCCCGCGAGCGCCATTACCTGTTCCTGACCGCCACCCGCGCCCGCGTGCTCGGCGTGGAGGCACCACAGGGCGCGCGCCTGCCGCTGAGCGGCGTGGCCTTCGAGGCCCTGCCCTCGCTGGGCTACCTGCGCGAACCCGGGCCGATGCCCGAAAGTTGGAGCGCCGGCGACGCCTTCGATGCCGGCGCGGTGGAGCTTGCCCGCCTGGGTCTGCTGCTGCCAGCGATGGTCGCGGTGCGCCTGGACGTCGATGACCACACTTTCGACGGTGCGGCCGAGGTGGCCCTGTGCGACCTGGCCGAAGGCGCAGCACATGCGGCCCACGACTACGAACTGGTGGCGCGTTCGCCGGTTCCGCTGCGCGACGTCGGCATGACCACCTTTGCAGTCTTCCGCGGCGGCGTGGCGCAGCGCGACCAGGTCGCGATCATCGTCGGCGAGCCGGACCTGTCGGCAGTGGTGCCGGTACGCGTGCATTCTTCGTGCCTGACCGGCGATCTGTTCGGTTCACTCAAGTGCGACTGCGGCGACCAGCTGCGGCGTGGCCTGCGCAAGCTGAAGGACCTGGGTGGTGGCGTGCTGCTGTACCTGGACCAGGAAGGCCGCGGCACCGGCATCGCCGCCAAGATGCGCGCCTATGGCTACCAGCACGACGGCCTGGATACCATCGACGCCGATGCGCAGCTGGGCTTCGGTGCCGACGAGCGGCGCTACGGCAGCGCGGTGGCGATGCTGCGTGGCCTGGGCATTTCGCGCGTGGCGCTGCTCAGCAACAACCCGACCAAGGCACAGCGCCTGCGCAATGCCGGCATCGAAGTGCTGGACTGCATTCCGGTCACCGGCGAGATCACTGCCGAGAACGAGAACTACCTGCGCACCAAGGCCGACCGTGCCGGCCACCTGCTGGATGTCGATGCGCTGATCCAGGCTGCCCAGTAACGCAGCCGACCTGCTACCGTCTGCGCGGTGCGGCCACGGCCGCTACCGCCCGCCCTGCTGCCTGACGGAGCCCGCGTGACCGACGCCACGATTCCTGCACCACCCGCCACCGACTGGCAGTCACTGCCGCAACGCGCAGCCCGCCTGGCCGCACTGGAAGGTGCCTTTGGCGGCCTGTTCGTCCCGGGCCTGCCACTGGCGGCGGCAGCGTGGTTCTTCGATCTGCCCGGTGGCCTGTGGACCGCTGCAGCCGGGCTGCTGATGGGTGTGGCTTTTGGTGCGTGGCTGGGCCGTCGACGCCTGGTCCGCACCCGTTGGCGGCTGGACGCACAGGGCCTGGGCCTGCGCCGCGACCTCATGTGGCAGCTGGAGACGCGCATTCCCCTGTCGCGAGTGCAGCATCTCGATCTGCGCCGGGGCCCGCTGGAGCGCCGTGCCGGCCTGGCCACGCTGATCGTGCACACCGCAGGCACCCGCATGAGCGCGGTGACCGTGAGCGGCCTGGACGAGGCGGATGCCGAGCGCCTGCGCGACACCCTGTCCCACCAGCTCGACCAGGACGCCGACGCCCTGTGAGCCTGCCGCCGCCCCTGCCTGCACCGCCGCCCACCGGTACCGAGGACCACCGCCTGCACCCGTGGTCGTGGCTGTTCGTGCTGCTGATGCAGCTGCGCCACTACTTCCTGCCACTGGCCGCGCTGCTGGTGTTCGGCCAGCGCGGCGACCGCGATCCGATGTGGGCGCAGCTGATTCCGCTGACGGCAATTGCCGCCCTGGTCCTGGTGTCGGTGATGCAGTACCTCAGCTACCGCTACCGCATCGGCAGCGATGCGATCACCGTGCGCAGTGGCCTGTTGGCGCGCAACCGCCGCGAGATCCCGTTCGCCCGCATCCACAACGTGGAAGTGCGGCAGAACCCGCTGCACCGCCTGTTCGGCGTGGCCGAGCTGCGCCTGGAATCGGCCGGCGGTGTGCGCCCTGAAGCGGAGATGCGGGTACTGAAGCTGGACCAGGCACTGGCGCTGGAACGGCTGGTCCGCCAGCGCGGGCAGGCGCCGCAGGCCAACGACGCCGTCGATGCACCGCCCATTGCCGACGTCGACAGCGAACGCGTACTGCTGCGACTGTCCAGCTGGGACGTGGTGCGCATGGGACTGCTCTCCAACCGCGGCTGGGCACTGGCAGTCGCCGCGTTCGGCGTCCTGTTCCAGACAGTGCCGCGGCCGGTGATGGACGATGCCATCCAGCGCGGCGGCCGCGAAGCCTTCGGCTATGCCAGCCACCTGCATCCCGGCGTGACCGGCGCGTTGCTGCTGGCGGCGGCGGCCCTGCTGCTGGGCTGGCTGGCGCTGCGCGTGCTGTCGGTGGTACTGACCCTGTTGCGTTACCACGGCTTCACCCTCGTCGAGCAGGACCGCCGCCTGACGGTGTCGGCCGGGATGCTCAGCCGCACCCGCAGCAGCGTGGCACGTCGCCGCATCCAGGCCTGGACGCTGCGCGAAGGCACCCTGCAGCGCTGGTTCGGGCTGCGCCAGCTGCGCATCGACAGTGCCGCCGGTGGCCCTTCGCGTGATGAGGACCGCGCCCTGCGCGAACTGGCGCCGCTGGCAACCCGCGAGCATTGCACGCAACTGGTGCAGCACCTGCTCCCCCAGCTGCACTGGCCACCGGCGCAATGGCAGTCCATCCCGCAACGTGGCTGGTGGCGGCTGTGCCTGGGCGCGCTGCTGCTGGTGCCGCTGCTGGCCGCCGCCGCGTACTGGCGCTGGGGCCCATGGGGCCTGGTCGTGCTGGCCTGGCTGCCGGTGGCGTTGTTGGTCGCACACCGGCAGATGGCACGCATGGGCTGGTATCTGGACGAGCACTATGTGGCCGTGCGCGGCGGCTGGTGGAAACGCTGGTGGCGCTGGGCCGAGCTGGACAAGGTGCAGGGCCTGCGCCTGCAGCGTTCACCGCTGGACAAGGTGCTGGGCACCAGCAGCCTGCAACTGGACACCGCCGGTGCGCATGGCGACGTGGCACTCACCCTGCACCATCTGCCGCAGGCACAGGCACAGCAGGCGATGGATCAACTGGCGGCCACGCTGGCGCGGCGCAAACTGCGCTGGTGATGCGGGGTCGGATCCCGGCCTGAATCGGGTCGTGCCGGCCGCTGGCCGGCAACTGCACATCCCCCGGTTTGCCGGCCAGCGGCCGGCACGACCGCGAGCAGGGTCAGCGAGGCATCATCGCTGCGAGGGGCCCCAATAGCCCAGGTCCCTTCGGATCTGCAGATCGCGCACCCAGCTGCCGAGAGGCTTGCGGCGCAGCGCACCCATTTCACCGGACAGGAACTCCTCGGTGGCCGCGATTACCCGCTCGCTGGACAGGCCGTCGCGGTACGGATGGATGGCATCGGCGTAACGCACGATTTCCGCCTGCAGCGCGGCATCCGGATGCAGCGCGCGCTGCAGCATCGCCGGCAGCTGTGCCGGGTCGTCGAAATCAATCATGTGCGGCTTCGGCACGCGGTTGCGGAAGGTCACCACCGGCTTGTGCTGGACGATGAACTCCGAAACGATCGACGAGGTGTCCGACACCAGCACATCGGCGGCGCGCTGCGCGGCCATCACCTGCTCCGGCTCGATGAAGCGGGCATTGGCACCGGCCAGCGCGCGGTAGCGCTCGAACAGTTCCGGCGGACATTTGGGATGCAGGGTCAGCAGCCAGTAGCGCCCACCGGCAGCGATATCGGCGGCGATCTGCGCATGCAGGTGCGGTGCCGCACTCAGCCGCTCGGTGAAGGTGGAACCAAACAGGATCACCGGGCGATCGCCGGCCGGCGCGCGCAGTGCGGCGCTCTCGCCACCGTCATCGCGGAACAGCGGGTCCAGCTTCGGCCAGCCGGTCTCGGCCACCGCGAAATGGCCCTGCTGGGCCGCGATCTCGCGGAACGGTGTGGTGGTGGCCGGCCCCTGCGTGCAGTACAGGTCGAACATGCCGCGCACCCGGAAGTGGCCGCGCGCGCTGTCGCGCTTTTCCACATTGAAGCCATGGAACAGCTGCACCTTGGCCCCCGAAAGGAAGGTCGGCACCCAGTTCGCCGCGCTGAACACCGCCCGCGGGCGCATTGCCAGGGCCTGCTTCAGGCCGACGTTGGCCACCCCCGGCAGGCTGCTGCCGGCCGCGCCGCCTTCGAACCAGGCCGCAACCTCCTGCCCGGACGCGTGCAACGCCTGCGCCAACGGGGCGAGAATAGGCAGCGCATAGCGCTCCGTCGCAAACAACAGGTACCCGGCCATCATGTCCTCCACGACCGCTCCCATCGAACGGCCTCGCATCACGGCGTGCATTATCGCGTTCAACGAGGCCGGGCGCATCGGCGACTGCCTGGCCTCGCTGGCCTTCTGCGATGAGATCGTGGTGGTGGACTCGCAGTCCACCGATGCGACCGTGGCCATCGCCGAGGCTGCCGGTGCCCGCGTGCTGCAGCGTCGGTTCGAGGGCTTCCGCAGCCAGAAGGCGTTCTGCGTCGAGCAGGCCAGCCACGACTGGGTACTGTGCCTGGATGCCGACGAGCGCATCAGCCCCGAGCTGCGTGCGGCCATCGAACAGGCCCGTGACGGCGGCTTCGCCGGCCACGCCGGCTACCGCTTCGCCCGCCTGTCTGAGTACTTTGGCAGGTTCCTGCGCCACGGCAATGCCTACCCGGACCGGGTGATGCGCCTGTTCGACCGCCGCCAGGGCGGCTGGCGCGGCAAGCGCGAGATCCACGAGGCGGCCAGCGTCGACGGCAGCGTCGGCACCCTGCGCGGCGATCTCATCCACTATCCCTATCGATCGTTGCAGCAGCAGCTGGCCAAGACCGAGAAGTATGCGCGGATGATGGCCGAGCACGAGTTCGCGCGTGGCAAGCGCGCCACGCTGGGCAAGCTGGTGCTGGCCCCGGCCTGGCGGTTCTGGCGTGGCTTCCTGTTCCGCGGCGGCTTCCGCGACGGCTGGCACGGCCTGGTCTATGCCTATGTGCGTGCCAACTACGTACGGCAGAAGACCATCATGCTGTGGATGCTGGGCAACGGCCAGGCGGTGGCCGATCCTCCAGCCCCTGTGGAACGGCCCTGAGCCGGCTGTGTCACACTTGCCGCGCGTTGCCTGAAGATCCCCCATGAAAATCCTGTACACCAACTTCCACTATGGCGACGGTGGCGGCCACACCACGTACATCGTGTCCCTGGCGCGCGCCCTGCATGGCCAGCACACGGTCCATGTCGCAGCCCCCGCCGACAGCCGCCTGCTGCGCACGGTGGCCGAGGAAGGAATCGCCACCCCGCTGCCGATGGCCTTTGGCAGCGGCCTGCCGACCTTGCCACGACAACTGGCCGAACAGCATGCGCTGCGCCGGCTGGTGCGGGACGAGGGCATCGACCTGGTCCACGTCAACGGTGCGCGTGATCACCGCTTCGTGATGCAGGGACTGCTCGGCATGCGCCGCCCGCCGATCATCCTGACCAAGCACAACAGCAAGCCCACCCGTACGCTTGGCAATGCCTTCAGGGCCCGCTGGGCCACCGACCGCGTGATTGCGGTTTCGGCACACACCGGGCGCCTGCTGGAGCAGGGCCCGTACCGGCGCTGCCCGATCGATGTGGTCCGCAACGGCGTCGACCTGGACCGCTTCGCGCCGCTGCCGGCCGACGCCGGCCAGGCAATGCGGCAGCAATGGACGCAGGACCCGGATGCGCTGCTGCTGGTCAGCAACGCCGGCACCGATGACTACAAGGGCTGGATCGACCTTGCGCAGGCCATTGCCCTGCTCCCCGACGCGATCCGGCCGCACGTACACATGGCGGTCGCAGGTCACCTGCCCAACGCGCAGCAACGCGCGCAGGTGCAGGCCCTCGGCGATGTCGCCGCGCAGGTCCACTTCACCGGACTGCTGGCCGATACGCGCCCACTGATCGCCGCCGGCGATGTCGGCTTCGTGCTGTCCAACGACATCGAGACAATTTCCTTCGCCTGCCGCGAAATGATGGCCAGCGCCAGGCCGATGCTGGTCAGCGACTACGCGGGGCTGCCGGAAAACATCGAGCAGGGAGTCGACGGCTGGGTCGTGCCCACCCGCAACGTGGCCGCCATCGCCGCACAGGTGCAGGCAATGTATGAACAACGCCAGGCGCTGCCGGCGATGGGCATGGCCGCCCGCCGCCATGCAGAGCGTGAGTTCGGCCTGCAGACCTTCGCCGGGGCGACCCTGGCCAGCTACGAAGCGGTGCTGGCCTCAGCCTGATCTGACCGGCGCGGCTCGGACAGGGCCAGCAGCAGGGCAACCCAGGCGGCATAGAACGAGGCGGTCCGCATGTCACGCAGCATCATTTCGGTAACCCCGAAGACGGCGAATGCCACGCAGATGCTCAACCCTGCCGCGGCATGCAACCGCGACCGTTCGTCGCCACGCCACAGGCGTGGCACGAACACCAGCGCCGGGGCCACGTACACCAGCACCAGGCCAAGCCCCCCCAGCACGCCGTAGGTGGCCAGGAAATACAGCAGGTCGTTGTGGGTCTCGCCGAAATCACGCGCGACCATCGCCGACACCTTTCCCTGTCCGGCAAGTCGTTCCAGCTCCTGGCGGAAGCGGTCACCACCACCGACACCGAACACCGGCTGCTCGCGGATCATGTAGCCAGCCGCGGTCCACAACTGAAGGCGGATGCAGACCGAGGTATCTGCCAGGTGGTCGGCACTGCAATCGCCATACTCGCTCACGCCCGCATCGATGCGATCGCGCAACGCACCATCATGGGTGGCGACGATGCCGACGCCGGCCGCGAGTACCAGGCCCAGCAGGATCTTCATCCGGCCAAGCCGGCGCCCCATCACCAGCAGGCCGATCAGCAGGAAGCAGGGAATCGCCAGCAGGCCACCGCGGGTCTGCGTCCACAGGAATGCGACCAGGCCAAGGATGCCGGTCAGCAGTTTCAGCGTGGCTTCGATGCGGGTGAAACGGGTCACCGGCAGGCCCAGCGACATCAGGCTCAGCACACCGAACAACAGGGTCAGGTCGCCGTAGGTCACCGCATTGAACTGCTGGGTGGCAGGCCGCACGCCGGTCTCCAGCGCCAACCAGCCAATGATGGCTGCTGCCGACCACACCGCAGGCAGGGTGCCAAGCATCGCCCGCGCAAGGATCCTGCGCGGCACCCGCAGCGCGGCGAACAGGATCAGCAGCATCGACAACAGGCGTGCGGCCTTTTCGACCTCCGATCCCTTCCAGATGCCATGCACGCCCAGGCTGATCAGCACGCCGACGAGCATCACGCCCATGCCGATGCCCATCCACGCATAGCGCCGGGCGGAACCGGGCAGCAGGCGCGGAGCGGCCGAGGGCACCAGCAGCAGGACGATCGACAGCAGGATCGCCAGGTAGAACCCCGCGCTGCCGCCCTCCATGGTGATCATCAGCAGCGTCGGCAACGCCCCCAGCACCACGGCGTAGGCGCCGGCCAGGAAGCCCGTCGTGCGGGAAGTAGGCAAGGAAAGCGGAGTCACGTGGTGCGGTCGGCAGGTCGATGGCGATAGACCGGCACGGTGCCGGGAGCGGCCCTCATTCTAGGACAGAGCAGGCCGCTGGTTGACGCAGACTGGCCATGTCCGTCGCTCATTCGTTCAGTCCGCATCCGGTGGCCCCTGCAGCCGGTACTCGCGCTCGAGCTCCTTCAGGTCAGGCACGCAGGCCCCGGACACCGCCCCGGCGGGAACCAGCCACCAGCGACGGCGGTTGGATATGCCGGCCATCTGCGCCTGCGAACGATCAATGCACCCCTGCATGGCATCGTCATTCACCAGCAACCAGCGATGCCGGGGGGACAAGCGCTGCCAGCGCACGGCCGCCTGCAGCTGTTCATGCCAGCGGTTCTCGAATCCAAAGGTCGCCGCGCGGCGGTCCGCCATCAGCAGATTCTGTTCCTTCCAGGCCACCAGCCCCAGTTCCGCGCCGGGCCCGAGACGCGCGCCGACGTCACGCATCAGACCACGCGCAGAGCTTGAATCATTCAGCAACGGGTAGCCGAACAGGCCATAAAGCACCCAGGCCACGGCCAGGGTCGATAGCAGCGCCAGATGGCTTCGACGCCAGCCGGTCACCACCAGGCTCAAGCCACCCCAGAGCCCCATCGCCAGGATCGTCCACGCCAGTGCATCGGTCGCGCCGGGCGGCAATCCGCGTCCATGGGCAAGGTTCACCTCGAAGCGCGGATCACCCAGCAACGCGAGCGCCCCGACCAGGCTCAATCCCAGTGCCAGCAACGCGGCAAACCCTCCCAGCACGCGCTGCACATCCCGTCGCTTCAGCAGCCCGGGCAGCAGCGGTGCCAGCGCCAGGCAGAACATCGGCAGCGCCGGCAGGATGTAGACATCGCGCTTGCCCTGGGGAATCGAGAAGAACAGCACGACCAGCAACCACCAGGCCAGCGGCAGCAGGTAGCGAGGGTCACGTCGGCGCAGGCGCCGCCGCCACGCCGGAAGCGCCCACGGCAGCAGCAGGAACGCGGGTATCCACATCGTTGGCATGACACCGAAGAAGTACCACCACGGCTGGTGATGGTCCCAGGACTGCGTGTAGCGGCGGGCCGTCTGCCGCACCAGGATGTCGTTGATGTAGCCGCGGTACTCGTCCGATCCGGTGCCCAGCGCGGCCAGCAGCATCGGCGCCAGCCACAGCGATATGGCCAGCAGGAAGGCCAGCGGTGCCAGCCAGAAGCGGCCATCGTGTGCGTGCAGGGAAACGCGGGGCCACTGCAGGGCTGCAGCGATGGCCGCCGGCACGATCATCAGCAGCGCCAGCATGCCCACGCCCTTGGTGATCACCCCGATACCGGCAAAGAACCAGCCCAGCCACCACCAGCGCCAGGCCGGGCCCAGCAGCAGGTGGCGCAGCAGGCCATAGTTGGCCAGGGTGATGAACAGCACCAGCAGCGGATCGATCTGCGCCTTTTTCGCCTGGAAGGTGAACTGCAGCGCGAACAGCAGTGCCCACCCCGCGCAGAGCCCGACCTGCCGCGTCCACAGCCGGCGCCCCAGATCGACCACGCACCACAGCGTGCCCAATGCGGCCAGCAGCGAGGGCAGCAGGAAGGCCACGCGCCAGTGGCCAACCAGGCCATACAGCGAGGCCTGCCACCACATCAGCATCGGCGGCTTGTCCGAATACAGCTCGTTACCGCGATGCGGGAACAACCAGTAACCGCTGTCGACCATCTGCCTGGCCACCAGCGCGAAGCGTGGTTCGTCAGAGGGCCACGGATCGCGGAGACCGAGCCCGGCCCCCAGCACCAGCAGGGCCACCACCACGAACAACCACGTCTGGCGCGACGCGTGGGTCTTCAGCATGGGACTCGAAACGGCAGCGGGGGGTCAGGCTGCTTTTATCAGACGCGCGTAGAAGAAACCGTCAGCATCGTTGTCACCAGGCAGTCGCTGGCGTGCCACGCCTTCGCAATCCACGCCGAACGCATCGCCCAGCGGCTGCGCCACCGCGTCCGGATGCCACTTCAGGAACGCACGCACCTGATCGATGTTCTCGGCGCGCAGGATCGAGCAGGTGGCGTACAGCAACACGCCGCCGGGGCGCAGCATCGACCAGCAGGCTTCCAGCAGGCGCGCCTGCACGCCCACCAGTGCATCGACGTCCTCGGCGCGACGGTGGAACATCACATCCGGCTGGCGGCGGATCACGCCCGTGGCCGAACATGGCGCATCCAGCAGGATCGCGTCGAACGGCACGCCGTCCCACCACGAACCGGGATCGCTGGCATCGGCGACCAGGGTCTGCGCATGCTCGCCCACACCGGTGCGGGTGTAAGTGTCACGTGCCCGGGCCAGACGGCGCGCGTCGATATCCAGCGCCAGCAGGCGCAGGCTCGGGTCACGCTCCAGCAGATGCGCCGATTTGCCGCCGGGTGCCGCGCAGGCATCCAGCACGCGGGCACCGGTCGCGGGTGCCAGCGCATCGGCCGCGCATTGCGCCGACAGGTCCTGCACCGACAGTGCACCATCGCCGAAGCCCGGCAGCTGGTTCACGGCAACGGGGGTCGCCAGGCGCAACGCATCGGCGCACAGTGCAGTGGCTTCAGCGGCAATGCCGGCCTCGGCCAGCGTCGCCAGGGCCTTGTCGCGACCGCCGTGCTGGCGGTTGGCACGCAGCCACAAGGGCGCGGGTTGCAGGCTGGCGCTGAAGATCGCTTCGGCCTGCGCCGGCCAGTCGCGTTCGATCGCATCAGCCAACCATTCCGGGAAGGCGTCGCGCGCAGGCTGCTCGGGGAACCCCTCGCGCTGGGCGCGGCGCAGGATCGCGTTGACCAGGCCTGCCTGGCGCTCACGGCCCAGCGCGCGCGCCGCATCGACCGTAGCCGAAAGCGCTGCGTGCGCAGGCAGTTCGAGCACGTCCAGCTGGGCGAAACCGACCATCAGCAGCGTGCGCAGGTCGGCATCGCGCGCCGACAGCGGCTTCTGCATCCAGGCCTGCAAGGCCGCGTCATAGGTGCTGCGACGGCGCAGCACAGCGAAACACAGGGCTTCCAGCAGCGCGCGGTCGCGGCTGTCGGCCAGCTTCGGCAGCGCCCAGGCCAGTTCGGCCTTCAGCGAACGGCCACGGGTGAACACCTGTGCCAGCACGCGTGCGGCCAGCATGCGCGTGGCCGCGCCCGGTGCCGCCTTGGCGACGGAGAAATCGTTCTGCTTGGACACCGCTTATGCCCCCACGCGCAGGTCGCGGCGAGCGTTGAGGTAATCGGCAGCGGTGATCGCCTTGCCGCCTTCACGCTGCAGCACGCGCAGGCGCAGCGCGCCCTGGCCACAGGCAATGTCGATGCCGTCGCGGCCGGCGGCCAGCACGGTGCCCGGCGCCTGGCCGTGGTCTGCCTCCAGTGCCACCGCACCATGGATGCGCACGCGTTCGCCAGCCAGCGTTGCCTCGGCGATCGGCCACGGATTGAACGCGCGCACGGTACGCGCCAGCGCGTCGGCGTCCTGCGCCCAGTCCAGCCTGGCTTCGGCCTTGTCCAGCTTGTGCGCGTACGTCACGCCCTGTTCCGGCTGCGGTCGCGCGATCGGCTTGATGCCCGCGCGCAGCAGGCCCAGGCCATCAGACAACACCTGGGCACCAAGCTCGGCCAGCTTGTCGTGCAGCTGGCCGCCGGTATCGGTGGCGGCGATCGGCAGCTCCTGGTGCAGCAGCACCGGGCCGGTATCCAGGCCAGCCTCCATCTGCATCAGGCACACCCCGGCCTTCGCGTCACCAGCCTGGATCGCACGCTGGATCGGCGCAGCGCCGCGCCAGCGCGGCAGCAGCGAGGCATGCACGTTCCAGCAGCCATGGGTCGGGATGGCCAGTACCGCCTTGGGCAGGATCAGGCCATAGGCCACCACCACCATCAGGTCCGGCTGCAGGTCGCGCAACTGCTGCTGGGCGGCCGCGTCCTTCAGCGACTCCGGCTGGTAGACCGGAATGCCACGGGCCACGGCTTCGAGCTTGACCGGCGAAGGCGCCAGGCCACGGCCTCGGCCGGCCGGGCGATCAGGCTGGGTATAGACGGCCACGACCTCATGGTGGCGCGCAGCCGCGCGCAGCGACGACACCGCGAATTCCGGCGTACCGGCAAAGACAATCCTCATGGCTACCCCACTTGCAGGATGGATTCGTGCAGGAAAGAAAACGGCGCCGTCGGCCGGCGCCGTAGAGCCCGCGCGAGCCGCGCAGGCCCGGGCCACCCGAAGGGTGGCCCGGATTGGCGATCACGCCACGTGCTTGCGCTGCTTGGCCAGCTTCTTGCGCACCATCTCGCGCTTGAGCGGCGACAGATAGTCGATGAACAGCTTGCCGTCCAGGTGATCCATCTCGTGCTGGATGCAGGTGGCCAGCACGTCACCAGCCTCCATCTGCTGTTCCTGGCCGTTGCGATCCAGGTACTTGACGGTGATGGTGTCGGCACGGGTCACGTCGGCGAAGATGCCCGGAACCGACAGGCAGCCCTCCTGGTACACCCGGCCCCCGTCCTTGGCGACGATTTCCGGATTGATGAACACATGCGGTTCATTCTTTTCTTCGCTGACGTCGATGACCATGAAGCGCTTGTGCACGTCCACCTGGGTGGCGGCAAGGCCGATGCCCGGGGCGTCGTACATGGTCAGGAACATGTTGTCGATCAGTTCCTGGAAGGCCGGCGTGGTGACTTCGGCAGCTTCGATCAACGCGGCCTTGGTACGCAGGCGCGGATCGGGGAACTCGAGAATGGGGAGAAGGGCCATGGCTGTTTCCGGATAGGGGGCCGGCACGCCGGCATACGTCGCAGATTCTAGCTCCAACGCTTGCCTTGCGCCCCGGTTTCTGGACTATAGTGCGCGGACCTGTTGGGGAATCAGGGCTTCACACCTATGTTGCTTCGTTTTCGTACGGTCGTCGCCGCGGCGATGCTGACCGTGGCTGCCTATGCTACCGCCGTGGAAGTGAATGGCGGGCACCCGGACACCTATGTGGTCCGAAAAGGGGATACGTTGTGGGATATCGCCGCACGTTTCCTGCAGAAGCCGTGGCTGTGGCCGGAGATCTGGCAGGCCAATCCGCAGATCGCCAATCCGCACCTGATCTATCCCGGTGACGTCCTGAGCCTGGCCTACCTGGACCGGGTGACCGTGGCGGCCCGGCCCGGCCCACGCCAGGAGGCCCCGATCGACGCCATTCCGCTGGCCCAGGTCGAGCCGTTCCTGAAGCAGCTGAGCGTGGTCGACAGCATCGAGCAGCTGCCCTACGTGGCCGGCCTGGAAGAGGAACGCCTGCGTGCCACCAGCGGCCACGCCGTCTATGTGCGCCTGGCTGACGCCCAGGTAGGCCAGCGCTGGGCGGTTGTCCGCCCGACCGTGCGCTACGCCCAGCCCAAGCCGACCGAGGACCTGACCGCCAACGGCGACGTCACCCCGGGCAGCGGCAACCTGTGGCGCGCCTACAGCGCACCCAACCACCGCCGCGGCGTGCTCGGCTATGAGCTGGCCCAGGTCGCCACCGGCACCATCACCCATGTCGCCGGAGGCAAGGTCGAGGCGTCCACCCTGGTGCTGGACAAGAACGAAGGCGGCCGTGAGGTGCGTGCCGGCGACCGCCTGGTGCCCATCGAGGCCAGGCCGTACGACCTGCAGTTCGTGCCCCATGTCCCCGCCGCAGGCGTCGAGGGCGTCGACGTACGCGTGCTGGCCGTCACCGACATGTTCACTGCCGGCGGCCCCCGCGACGTGATCGCGATCTCGGCTGGTCGCACGCAGGGCGTGGACAATGGAACCGTGTTCTCGCTGTGGCGCCCGGGCCGCCATGTGGCGCACCGCATGAAGTACCCGAACTCGTCGCGCACGGACGATTCGCTCAGCACCGGCGCCGGCCGGGTCTCGCTGCCGGACGAGTACGCGGCGCATGCCATGGTGTTCCGCACCTTCGACAATGTCAGCTACGCGCTGGTGATGCAGGGCGTGAAGCCGGTGCGCGTGGGGTACAACGCGCTGCACCCGGACGCGCGGTAGAGTCGACTGTTGGTCGACTGCTCTTCACCGCCCCCCGAAAGCGCCCGCGCTGCGCGCGGTAGTCGACTGACAGTCGACTCTACAGGGGCGGTCTCCGGCAAAACCTGACAGCCACATGCGAAGGCGCCCTAGGGCGCCTTTGTTGCATGCGCTCGATAGTGGGGGAATGACCAAGCAAGCTGATGAGGCGCTGCTGCGCCTGGTGATGGCAGGCGGCGCGCTGGCGCCACGGCGGTCCCTGCTGCAGGCCGCGGGCAGCGCGCAGACCGCGATCGCGCAGGGCGCCGCGAACTGGCGCGCGCACGGTTGCACGCCAGAGCAGTGCGCTGCACTGGAACACCCCGACGCCCGCGCCTGGACCGTGGCGCGGCACTGGCTGGAAGACGACGACCACCATCTGCTGTCCTTCGCCGATGCGGCCTTTCCGCCGCCCCTGCTGGACGTCCCGAACCCGCCACTGGCGCTGTTCGTGGCGGGCGATCCGAGCCTGGCCTGGCGCCCCTCGGTGGCGCTGGTCGGCAGCCGCTCGCCAACCCCGGGAGGACGCGCGCTGGCCGCGCGCTTTGCCGGCTGCTTCGTCGAGGCCGGACTGGCCGTAACCAGTGGCCTGGCGGCCGGCATCGACGCGGCCGCCCACCTGGCCACACTGGAGGCAGGCGGCTGCACCGTGGCGGTGATCGGAACCGGCCCTGATCGGGCCTATCCGGACAGCCACCAACGGTTGCAGGGGCGGATCGCCGCCGGGGGCGCGGTGCTCAGCGAGTACCTGCCCGGCACACCGGCACGCCCGGGCCACTTCCCCGCGCGCAACCGCCTGGTGGCCGGGCTGGCGCTGGCGACGGTGGTGGTCGAGGCCGCGCAACGCTCCGGCGCCCTGATCACCGCACGGCTGGCTGCCGAGGCGGGCCGTGAAGTCTGTGCCCTGCCCGGCTCGGTACTCAACCCACGCGCAGCGGGCTGCCACCGGCTGATCCGTGAAGGGGCCGCACTGGTCGAGCGCCCCGAGGAAGTGCTGGAACTGCTGGCCCCTGCCCTTCGCCAGCAGCTGCCGGGCTTGCAATCACGGCTGGGCACCCCCACTGAACAGGCACCGCCGGCGCTCCTGCCGGCGCGCTGGGCCGACGACCCTGACTACCAGTGCTTGTGGCGGGCCCTGGACCACGACCCAAGCAGTATGGATTCACTGATCACACGCTGTGGATTGACGGCGCCCCAGGTGTCCTCCATGCTGCTGGCCATGGAACTGGCGGGAATCGTGGTGTGCGTACACGGCCGCTACTGTCGAACTCCCTAGTTTCTTCACCTCCACAGCGTCGCGCGACGCAGGCCGAGGGGCAATGAAAGAGAGCATCCTGGACGTACTGCTGTACCTGTTTGAACACTATTTCAGCGAAGACGCGGACCTGATCCGTGACCGCGATTCGCTCCAGAACGGCCTGATCCAGGCCGGTTTCAGCCCAACCGAGATCAACAAGGCGTTCGACTGGCTCGACGCCCTGGCCGCGCAGCGGCCGAGCGTGGCCCAGGCACGGGTCGACGGCCCCGTGCGCGTCTACCACGGCCCCGAGCTGGACAAGCTGGACGTGGAATGCCGCGGCTTCCTGCTGTACCTGGAACAGCACGGCATCCTCGACGCCGACCAGCGCGAACTGGTGCTGGACCGGGCGATGGCCTTGGACCAGGACGAACTGGACCTGGACGACCTGAAATGGGTCGTACTGATGGTGCTGTTCAACCAGCCTGGCTCCGAAGCGGCCTATGCCTGGATGGAGACGCAGATGTTCATGGACGAGCCAGAACCCCTGCACTGACCGTACACTTGGGGGCATAGCGCATTCAGGAGCGTCCCCGTGAGCGAGTGGTTCCATGCAGAAGGCAACCGGCAGCAAGGTCCGCTGCCGGCGGAACAATTGGTCGAGCTGTTCCGCAACAACCAGATCACCCTGGACACCCTGGTGTGGCGCGACGGACTGCCGCAATGGCAGCCGTTGCGCACCGTCGTGGACGAACTCGGCCTGATCGTGCCGGCGCTGGACGCCGCCGTACCGCCGGTCGAACCCGAACCGGAACCGGAACCCGTCGCACCGCCTCCGCCGCAGCCGCCGGTACTGCCGGCGTCCACGCCCTACGCCGCCAGTGCATCGGCCACCGTCCTGCCGGCACCGAAAAAGAAGCTGTCCGGCTGTGCGCTGACCGCCATCATCGGTGGTGCCCTGTTGCTGGTACTGGTCCCGATCGTGGCCATCCTGGCCGCCATCGCGCTGCCGGCCTACAACGACTACACCGTGCGCAGCAAAGTCGCCGGCGCCGTGGCCGCGCTGCAGCCGCTGAAGGACCAGGTGCAGCATTTCGCCGATGACGAAGGCCGCTGCCCGGGTGCCAATGACGCCGGCTTCCCGGCCCCGGGCGACTTCGCCAACGCGGGCCTGTCGGCGGTGAACATCGGCCGCTTCAACAACGGTCACTGCGGCATCGAAGCAACGCTGGCGGTACCAGGCAAGGGCATCGACGGCGACCTGCTGTGGCTGGAATACGATCGCGACAGCGGCCGCTGGGAATGCAGTGGCGAAAGCAACGACAAGTACCTGCCGCCGACGTGCCGCGGCTGAGCCACGCGCACGCCAGCACCTCCAAGGATGATTCAACAGGGAACATGCAATGACTGAGTGGTACTACGCCGAAGGACAGCAACGCCAGGGCCCGCTGCCGGTCCAGGAGATCCGCCAGCGCTTCCAGCGCGGCCAGTTGAACCTGGACACCCTGGTCTGGCGCGAGGGCATGGCCCAGTGGGCTGCACTGCGCCAGGTGGTCGACGAGCTCGGCCTGCAGACGCTGGCCGATGCCAGTACGGCCACCAGCAGCGGCGGGTTCGACCTGCGCAGCGACTATGCCGCCATCGACAGCGGCACCGCACCGCTGCCCGGCACCGGCGCGCTCAGCAGCTCGCCATACAGCGCTCCAGCCGCCGTCGGCAGCGGTGGCCACGCACAGCCTGTGGTTGGCGGTGAAGTGGTCTACGCAGGCTTCTGGAAGCGCGTGGCGGCCTACATGATCGACTACTTCGTGCTGGTCATCCCCGGCAGCATCATCGGGGCCATCCTCGGTGCGATCCTGGGCGCCAGCATGGGCGCGGTGGGCAGTGGCGAATCGGCCATCGAGATCGTGGCCCAGCTGGCCAGTGCCCTGATCAACCTCTGCATCGGCATGGCGTACTACACCTGGTTCCATGCCTCGAAGGGCGGCGCCACGCTGGGCAAGATGGCGGTCGGCATCAAGGTCGTCCGCGGCAACGGCGAGCGCCTGACCAAGGCCCGCGCGTTCGGTCGTTACTGGGCCATGCTGCTGAGCAGCTTCACCCTCGGCATCGGCTTCCTGATGGCGGCCTTCACCGAACGCAAGCAGGGCCTGCACGACATGATCTGCGACACTCTGGTGGTCGACCGCTGGGCCTACACCGACCAGCCCCACCTGCAGCGCCGCGAGCTGGGCACCGTCACCGTGCTGGTACTGGTGTTGACGGCGGTACTGTCGCTGGTGGGCCTGGCGCTGCTGGTGTTCGCGGTCGGCTTCATCGCCAAGATGGCCTCCTGAACGGCCATCCTCACGGCTGACTGCTTGACACGGGCTGGCCGGGCGTGATTCCTCTAATAAGGTGAAACCTGAACGCCCGGCACATTACCGGGCGTTCAGTTTATGGATTTGCGCGTGGCCGCTTCACTAATGCGGCCATTTGCTCCACCCTAGCGGCCCCTTCCCCACGGTTCGCCCCACAGACCCTGCTGCCATGCCCAAGCACCTGCTCATCGTCGAATCGCCGGCCAAGGCCAAGACGATCAACAAATACCTCGGCAAGGACTACACCGTCCTGGCCTCGTATGGGCATGTGCGTGACCTGATTCCGAAGGAAGGCGCGGTCGACCCGGACAACGGGTTCGCCATGCACTACGACGTGATCGACAAGAACGAGAAGCACGTCGATGCGATCGCCAAGGCCGCCAAGGGCGCCGACGACATCCTGCTGGCGACCGACCCGGATCGCGAGGGTGAAGCGATCAGCTGGCATATCGCCGAGATCCTGAAGGAACGCGGGCTGGTCAAGGACAAGCCCATGCAGCGCGTGGTGTTCACCGAGATCACCCCGCGCGCCATCAAGGAAGCCATCAGCCAGCCGCGCGCGATCGCCAGCGACCTGGTCGATGCCCAGCAGGCGCGCCGCGCGCTGGATTACCTGGTCGGTTTCAACCTGTCGCCGGTGCTGTGGCGCAAGGTCCAGCGCGGCCTGTCCGCCGGCCGCGTGCAGAGCCCGGCGCTGCGCATGATCGTCGAGCGCGAGGAAGAGATCGAAGCCTTCATCGCCCGCGAGTACTGGTCGATCGCCGCCGAGTGCGCGCACCCGTCGCAGCACTTCAACGCCAAGCTGATCAAGCTGGACGGGCAGAAGTTCGAGCAGTTCACCATCACCGATGGCGACACCGCTGAAGCGGCGCGGATGCGCATCCAGCAGGCCGCGCAGGGCTCGCTGCACGTCACCGACGTGGCCAGCAAGGAGCGCAAGCGCCGCCCGGCGCCGCCGTTCACCACCTCCACCCTGCAGCAGGAAGCCTCGCGCAAGCTCGGCTTCACCACCCGCAAGACCATGCAGGTGGCGCAGAAGCTGTATGAAGGCGTGGCGATTGGTGACGAAGGCACCGTCGGCCTGATCTCGTACATGCGTACCGACTCGGTGAACCTGTCGCAGGATGCGCTGGCCGAGATCCGCGACGTGATCGCCCGTGATTACGGCATCGCCTCGCTGCCCGACCAGCCCAACACCTACCAGACCAAGTCGAAGAACGCCCAGGAGGCGCACGAAGCGGTGCGCCCGACCTCGGCCCTGCGCACCCCGGCCCAGGTCGCCCGCTTCCTCACCGACGACGAGCGCCGCCTGTACGAACTGATCTGGAAGCGTGCAGTGGCCTGCCAGATGATTCCGGCCACGCTCAACACGGTCAGCGTCGACCTATCGGCCGGCAGCGAACACGTGTTCCGTGCCAGCGGCACCACCGTGGTCGTGCCCGGCTTCCTGGCCGTGTACGAGGAAGGCAAGGACAACAAGAGTGCCGAGGACGAGGACGAAGGCCGCAAGCTGCCGGCGATGAAGCCCGGCGACCGCGTGCCGCTGGAACGCATCCAGGCCGAACAGCATTTCACCCAGCCGCCGCCGCGCTACACCGAAGCGGCGCTGGTGAAGGCGCTGGAAGAGTACGGCATCGGCCGTCCCTCGACCTACGCCTCGATCATCCAGACCCTGTTGTTCCGCAAGTACGTGGAAATGGAAGGGCGCAGCTTCCGCCCGTCCGATGTGGGCCGCGCGGTGTCCAAGTTCCTGTCCAGCCACTTCACCCAGTACGTGGATTACGACTTCACCGCCAAGCTTGAAGACGAGCTCGATGCTGTCTCGCGTGGCGAAGAAGACTGGATCCCGTTGATGTCGCGCTTCTGGGAACCGTTCAAGGAACTGGTCGAAGACAAGAAGGAATCGGTCGACCGCGCGGAGGCCAGTGGCGCGCGCGAGCTCGGCACCGACCCCAAGACCGGCAAGCCGGTCAGCGTGCGGTTGGGCCGTTTCGGGCCCTATGCCGCCATCGGCAGCACTGCCGAAGATGCCGAGGAGAAGCCGAAGTTCGCTTCGCTGCGCCCTGGCCAGTCGATGCACACCATTTCCCTGGAAGACGCGCTGGAGCTGTTCCTGATGCCGCGCGCACTGGGCGAGGACAACGGCGAGCCGGTCAGCGTCGGCATCGGCCGCTTCGGCCCGTTCGCCAAGCGCGGCAGCACCTATGCCTCGCTGAAGAAGGAGGACGACCCGTACACCATCGACCTGGCGCGCGCCGTGTTCCTGATCGAAGAGAAGGAAGAGATCGCGCGCAACCGGATCATCAAGGAGTTCGAGGGCAGCGACATCCAGGTGTTGAACGGCCGCTTCGGCCCGTACATCAGCGACGGCAGGATGAACGGCAAGATTCCCAAGGATCGCGAACCGGCGTCGCTGACCCTGGCTGAAGTGCAGCAGTTGATGGAAGAAACCGGCAAGCCGGTGCGCAAGGGCTTCGGTGCCAAGAAGGCCGCCGCGAAGAAAGCCCCGGCCAAGAAAGCGGCAGTGAAGAAGGAAGCGGCGCCGAAGAAGGCCGCTGCAAAGAAAGCGCCTGCCAAGAAGGCCGCGGCCAAGAAGGCAGTAAAGAAGGCCGCCGCGAAGAAGGCCCCGGCGAAGAAGGCCGTCAAGAAGGCCGCGAAGTAACTCCACGCCACACGTGGATGAGGGGTAGTGCCGGCCGCTGGCCGGCAGCCCCAGAAGCATCAGATGCCGGCCAGCGGCCGGCACTACCGGGTGCCAGGGTCCACCCCTTCTGCACGCAGCAGGGGGATAATGAAGGCCCACGCCGGGCCGGTCGCCGCCATGAAAGAACTCACCCTGGACTCTGCTGTCGCCACGCTCCGTGCGGGCGGCGTGATCGCCTACCCGACCGAAGCGGTCTGGGGCCTGGGCTGTGACCCTTCGCACGAGGCGGCGGTGCACATGGTGCTGCGACTGAAACAACGCCCGATCGAAAAAGGCATGATTCTGGTCGCGGCCGATCTGGCGCAGCTGGAAGGCTGGGTGCGCCTGCAGGCCCTGCCGGACGCACGCCAGCGCGCGGTGCTGGCCAGCTGGCCCGGCGCCAACACCTGGATCCTGCCGGCCGGACCCCGTGCCCAGCCGTGGGTCACCGGGGAGCACAGCGGCATCGCCGTGCGCATCAGCGCCCACCCGCTGGTGGCCGAACTCTGCCGTGCCTGGGGAGGCCCGCTGGTCTCCACCAGCGCCAACCTGGCCGGCGAACCACCGGCGCGCCGCCGCGAAGAACTGGATCCACGCCTGCTGCGCCTGCTTGATGGCATCCTGGATGGCGAAACCGGCGGCCTGGCCCAGCCCACCCCGATCCGCGACGCGCTCAGCGGCAACGTGCTGCGCTCCTGAGCGGCCGATTGCGCTGCCCCGGACAATCGCGCACCCTGCCGTCATGAACCTGCTGCGCACCGCTTTGGGCCTGTGCCTGCTGCTGCCATCGACGGCACCGGCGGCCGAGGATGTGCGGGTCTACCGCTGCGTCGCCAGCAACGGCGCCGTGGCCCTGCAGGACCGGCCCTGCAACAGCGGCCGCCAGGAAGTCCGCGACCTGCAGCGCCCGCGCGATCCAGCGCCGCGGGTGGTGCGCAGCGATGCGGCCCCCGCACCGCCGGACGAATCTCCGGTGATGCGTGACCGCGAGGTCCGCCACGTCTACATCCAGCCGCCCCAGCCGCTGTACGAATGCGTGCGCGACGATGGCCAGCGTTATACCAGCGACAGCAACGAGGGCAATCCGCGTTGGGTGCCGTTGTGGACCAGCGTCTGGCTGCCACACGGGCATCGGGGCCCATCGTACCCGGGTCCACGCCCGGCCATCGGCACACCGATCGGTCCGCCCGTCGGCGAGGGTGCAGGTTACCGGCCGCCCACCGTCGGCGTAGGCGTGCAGGTCCCGGCCGGCAGCGTGCTGGTGCGCGACAGCTGCCACGCGCTGCCGCCACAGGAGGTCTGTGCGCGCCTGCGCGACCGCCGCTGGGAACTGGACCGTCGCTACAACAGCGCATTGCAGAGCGAGCGCACCGCCATCAACAACGAACAGCGTGGCATCGACGCGCGCCTGTCACGCGACTGCCAGCGTTGAGCGCAGCCTGTACGCTGTGAGCATGAACAGACTGATCTGGTTGCTTCTGGCGCTGCTGTCCGGAAGCGCGTTGGCCGAAGAGGGCGTGATCTACCGCTGTACCTCCAGCAGTAGTGACGTCCCTACCCTGCAGCGCACGCCGTGCCCCACCGGCAGCAGGCAGCAGGTGCTGCGCGTGCCCGGCCCGGCCAACCCGCAGCCGGCTGCCGCTGCACCTGTGGCTGCGGAACCTGCACCCGCCCCCGTCGAAACACCCGCGCCGGTGCCGGCCGGACCGGCCGTTGCCCCTGCGGCCCCAGCGAAACCACGACGCGCGGACGAAGGACGCACCATCATGGAAGCGGGAATGGTTGAACGCGAAGGTGCCAACCAGATTCTCGACAGTGCGACCCTGCGCCGTGATGCCGATGCCCGTGCCGAAGCAGGCAACGGTCCACCGAAGCCGCCGCTTCCCCCGATCTTCCAGTGCACCGACGGACAGGGCGGTGGTTATCTGCACGAGTACGAGGCATCACCTGGTCGCTGCGAACCGATGACGGTGCAGGGCCTGGGCGGGGTCACGCCGATGAACGCGGCCGGCTGCGAAGTCGTACGCGACCGCTGCGAGGAACTTCCCGAAGCACAGCGATGCGGCAGCTGGCAGCAGCGCCTCCGTGATGCCCGCGGCCGTGAACGCTTCGCCGCACCGGAAAACCGCGATACCGCGCGCGGTGAACGCGAGCGGCTGCAGGCGGTGTTGGAGGCCAGCAACTGCCCGGTACCGGGGTGACCGCCACCCGGTAGTGCCGGCCGCTGGCCGGCAACTGCAATCATCTGAAGATCCTGTGGTTGCCGGCCAGCGCCCGGCACTACCTGCGGAAAGATCAGAACCCGTAGCGCAGGAAGCCGCCATCCACCGCGATGCACTCACCGGTGACATAGCTGGCTGCCGGCAGGCAGAGGAAGCCCACCGCGGCGGCCACTTCCTCCGGCTCGCCGATACGACGCATCGGCGTGCGGTTGATCACTTCCTCGTAGTAATCCGGGTCCGACAACGGACCGGAGGTCCGCCGCGTGCGGATGTACCACGGCGCCACTGCATTGACCCGGATGCCATCCTCGGCCCACTCGACGGCCAGGTTGCGGGTCATCTGGTGCATCGCGGCCTTGCTCATGCCGTAGACCACGCCGCTGCGCACATGGGTCAGGCCGGACACGCTGCCGACGTTGACGATCGACGACGATGCGTGGCGAGCCAGCAGCGGATGCGCGTAGCGCGACAGCTCGAACGCCGAGAACAGGTTGGTCTCGAAGATCTTCCGCCATTCGTCCTCTGAATACTCCGTGGCCGCCTTGGTGACGTTGCCGCCAGCGTTGTTGACCAGGATGTGCAGGCCATCACTGTGGTCTTCCACCCAGTCCAGGATCTGCCGGCGGTCCTCGTCGTCGGAGACATCGGCGGCCAGCGCGTGCACCTGCATCTGCGGATACACATCCAGCAGCTCGTCGCGCGCGGTCTCCAGCATGTCGATATCGCGCCCGACGATCATCAGGTCCGCGCCGAAGCCGGCCAGTTCGTGCGCGATGGCCAGGCCGATACCGGCGCTGGCACCGGTGATCAGGGCGGTCTGCCCGTCCAGGCGCCACCGTTGCTGGGTCATGTGTCCTCCGGGGCCGCGCCCGCTGCATTTCGATGCGGCAAGGATACGCGCTCACGGCGGCCCTCTGCCGAGGATGCGACACTGCACGTACGCCCACTGCGGAGAGCCGCCATGCGCATCCCGACCCTGTTCTCGTCCCTGCTGGCCGGCGTGCTGCTGGTGGCCTGCCAGCGGCCTCCGACGCCGAACCCGGAGAAGCCACCGGTGCCCAAAGCGATGTCGCGTGCGATGCAGGAACCGCTGGACCGCGCCAAGGGCGCGCAGAAAGCAGTGGAAGAAGCCGCCGCACGCGAACGCAAGGCCGAGGCCGACGCGACGCAGTGACCTGTGGGGTCAGAGCCCTTTGCGGGGCAAAGGGATCCGACCCCCACCAACGAAAACGCCCGGCCAGGGCCGGGCGTTTTCATTCGTCACCGTTGCCGATCAGAACCCGCAGAAGCAGTAGGCCAGCGCCTTCACCGGCGTGCCGTTGCCCTTCTCGCGCGCCGCGTTCTCGACAAAGCGCAGCTGCGTATCCACTTCCGGCATCGTGCGCGCCAGCACCATCCGCGCCATGCCCGAGTCGGACAGCATCCAGGCGCCGGCACGGCTGCCGGCGAAACCGCTGACAAACTGCGCGAACGGCGTCGCCGCCTTCTCGATGTAGCGCACGCGGTAGGCATCAGCCTTGCCCAGCTTGGCACGGCTGGCGGCATCGGCCACGGCATCCTTCAGGCCACCGAAGGCATCGACCAGGCCACGTTCCTTGGCCTGCGCACCGCTCCACACGCGGCCACGCGCCACTTCGTCGACGGCCTCGACCGGCTTCTTGCGGGCGTCGGCGACGCGACCGGTGAAGTCGGCGTAACCCTTGTTGATCACCGACTGGATGACCTGGCCCACGGCCGGATCCATCGGGCGGGTGACATCGAACGCACCCGCGAAACGGGTGGTGCCGACACCATCGGTGTGCACGCCGATCTTGTCCAGCGCGCGGCTGAAGTTCGGCACCATGCCGAAGATGCCGATCGAACCGGTGATGGTCGACGGATCGGCATAGATGCGATCGGCATTCATGCTGATCCAGTAGCCACCGGAGGCGGCCAGGTCGCCCATCGACACCACCACCGGCTTGCCGGCGGCCTGCAGGGCCACCACTTCGCGGCGGATCTGCTCGGAGGCGAACACTTCACCGCCCGGCGAATCCACGCGCAGCACCACCGCCTTCACGTTCTCGTCGTCACGCGCGGCACGCAGCAGCGCCGAGGTCGATTCGCCACCGATGCGGCCGGCCGGGAGATCGCCGCCGCTGATTTCGCCGGCGGCCACAACCACCGCTACCTGCGGACGGTTGTCCACCGGGTTGCGGCGCGCATCGAGCTGGCCCAGGTAGGTGCCGAAGTCGACGTTGCGGAAACCACCGTCGGCATCGTCGTCGGCCACGCCGCGCTCGATCATCAGATCCTCGAACTCCTCGCGGGTCTTCAGCGCGGTCACCAGCTTCTGCTGCAGGGCGAACTTGGCCAGGTCGCCACCGGCGGCGGCGATGCCTTCCGGCAGCGTGTCGATGCCGGCGGCCAGCTGTGCCGGGTCCAGGCGACGCGCCTTGGCGATGTCCGCCAGATAGCGCTGCCACACGTCGTTCATCCAGAACAGGTCGGCTTCCTTGGAGGCCGGCGAGGCCGCATCGAGCACGTACGGCTCGGCCGCGGACTTGTATTCGCCCACCTTGAACAGATGCACGTCCACGCCCAGCTTGTCCTGCAGGCCGGTGCGGAAGTACTGGCGGTAGCGGCCCAGGCCCTCGAGCACCACCGACCCCATCGGGTCCAGGTAGACCTCGTCGGCCTGTGCGGCCAGCAGGTACTGCGACTGGCCCATGCTTTCGCTGTAGGCCACCAGCTGCTTGCCGGAGGCACGCAGGTCCTGCAGCGCGGTGGCCACTTCACGCAGCGAAGCGAAGCCGGACGGCTGCAGCTTGTCCAGCTCCAGCACCACGCGCTCGATCTTCTTGTCTTCCTTGGCCGACTCGATCACCCGCAGCAGGTCGCGCAGCTGGATCTCTTCGGCGCCGTTGTCGCCCACCGCCTTGGCCAGTGCACGGCTGACCGGGTCGGCGCTGAACTGCTCGACCAGGCGACCTTCCGGGGCGATCACCAGGGTGGTGCGATCCTGCAGTGACTTGCTGGCACCGGCACCCATGCCCGCCGCGATGACGAACATCACCAGCAGCAGGAACAGCAGGCCGAAGAACAGCAGGTTGAGGATCAACCGGCGGGTGAAGTTCATGACGTCCCACAGCCCGATGAAGAAACTGGCGACGGGGTTGCGACGCGCCGGGGGCAGCGGGGGCACGGGTTGATTCATGGAACGCTCCGGATGGCTTCTTGCCGTGGTACCAGCATAGCCGGTGCCGCGTGATGCAGCATCGGACACAAGTCAGGGGATCGCCCGCCATGGGTCGGCATGGCGGGCGGAAAGGTCAGGACAACATCGACTGGCCGATGCGCAGGCTGCTGCGGCGCAGGCGCCAGCCCATCAGGATGGCAGCGGCGGTCAGGCCAACGATCAGGCCGATCCACATGCCCTGCGGGCCCATGCCCAGGCCCAGGCCGAGCCCGGCGCCGAGCGGCATGCCCAGGCCCCAGTACGCGAACATGGCGATGAACATCGGCACGCGGGTGTCTTTCAGGCCGCGCAGCGCGCCGGCCGACAGTACCTGGATGCCATCCGGGAACTGGAAGGTGGCCGCGTACAGCAGCAGCGTCGAGGCCAGGCCGGCCACCGCCAGGTCGTTGGTGTAGACACCGACGATGGCATCGTGGCCGAACAGCAGCACCGCCGCCGACAGCGTCTGCGTGCCCATGATGATCGCGTAGCCGGCCCAGGCCGCACGCCGTACGCCGAAGCCATCGCCACGGCCAACCGCATGGCCGACGCGCACGGTGGTGGCCTCGGCCACGCCCATCGGGATCATGAAGCACAGCTGCGCCACGTTGATCGCGATCTGGTGCGCGGCCGCTTCATTCGCCCCCAGGCGGCCGATCAGCAGCGCGGTGACGATGAACAGGCCGCCTTCCATCAGCACGGTAATGCCGATCGGCAGGCCGGTGCGCAGCAGGTCCCAGATCGCCTTCCAGCGCGGTCCTTCGAAGTGCGAGAACAGCTGCAGGTGGGCGAAGCGCTTGGTGCGCCACAGGTAGAGGGCAAACGCCGTGGCCTGCAGCCACATCATCACCGCCGAAGCGATGCCCAGGCCTTCCGCACCCAGTTCCGGGAAACCGAGCTTGCCGTTGGCCAGCACGTAGCCCATCGGCGCCAGCACCAGCAGGCCGCCGAAGCCGAGCAGCATGGTCGGCAACGTCCAGTGCATGCCTTCGCTCAGGTAACGCATGCAGAAGTACAGGGTCAGCGCGGGCCCGCCCCAGCGCACCGCGTGCAGGAACGCGGTCGCCCCCGGCACGATGTCCGGCGCGATGCCGAACGATGGCAGCAGCGGCGGCACCACCGTGAGGAAGGTGAACATGATCAGCCCCAGCCCCAGCGCCAGCCACAGTGCCTGGCGGAACAGCGGGCCGATCTCGCGCTCGCGGCCGGCGCCGTGCAGCTGCGATACCGAGGCGGTGAGCGAGATCAGGGTGCCGATCGGGATCAGCATCGGCAGCCACAACAGCGCCGTGCCGATGGTCACCGCGGCCAGGGTCGCGGTGGCGTGGTGGCCGGCAATGACGTTGTCGACGAAGGAGATCAGACCGGTGGATACATGCCCGAGCACAAGCGGCAGGGCGAGCAGACCGGTGGCGCCGACTTCCTTGCTGAAGCGCGGCGTGGAGGTTGCAGTAGACATAAGGTGCTTGACGCGAACTACGGTTGCGCGCGAAGGGCACAGGCACCGGGTTGCGGCCGGTCATCTTACGCGCGCAGCGCGCGCATTCCCATGACATGGCGTGAATGCTGGGTTCCGGCAGGCCCCGGCATCACGCGTTGCGATCGCGTTACGAACAGAAAAGGGGACGGAGGGGATTAAGTCGTTTCAAGCACGACCGTGCCGAACACGGCTTAATCCCCTCCGTCCCCTTTGTTTACTGGCCGGCCTGGCGCTTGAGCCAGGCGTCGCGCTCGGCGGCCGGCACGGCGAGGAACGCGCCTCGCACCGTGTCACGCTCCTGCGGTGGCGTGCGCTGCGCGACCAGGGTCAGCTGGGCCAGCTGCGCCGGGCTGAGCTGGCGCAGCACGGCCAGCGCGGCCTCGCGCTGTTCCGGTGGCACGAAGCCGAACAGGCCGTGCAGCTTGGGGAACTCCAGTCCCAGCTGCGGGCCCAGCCGCCAGCCCTCGCGGAAGGCCTGGTCCTGCGCCTGGAACTGCTCGCGCAGGCGCTGCTGCTGGTCCGCCGGCAGCGCATTGAACCGCGCCGCAGCCTGCCGGATGCGCTCCCGCTCGCTCTCCGGCAGGGCGCGCCAGGCCGCGTAGTCGGCACGGCGCTGACGCTGCTGCTGGGCGTCGAGCTGGGTGAACGCAGCGGGCGTCGTGTTTGTGGTGGCCGGAGCGGGAGCCGCCGGTGAACTGCCCGGCACTGGCGGCGGCAGCGGCACGCTCAAGGTCTGCGGCGCGGCGGACAGCGACAACGGCAGGGCCAGCAGCAGGCTGGCGAACAGGGTCTTATTCATCGGCGGCAGCGGTTTCCAGCGTGGCGCTGGCCGGCTCGGGCCGGCTCGGCCTGGATTGCGATTCGTCCACCGGCAACGGGCCGCCGGCGGCGGTCCAGGCATACAGATCGGCATCGGCCACCAGCGGATAGTCGCGGTCGGCCAGCATCATGGCGTCGTCGGAGGCTTGGGCCGGGGTCGCATCCGGCGTGGCATTGACCTTGCTCGGCGGAAGAGCTTCCACCGTGACCGGGCCAGCTTCGCCCACTACCCCTTCCGGCAGTGGAGCGTCGCTACCGGATGAATGTCCTTGCCAGTAGCGCCAGCCCAGTGCCGCAGCCAACAGCACCGCCACCGTCACCAGCAGGATCACCGGGCCGCGCCAGCGCGGCCTGGCATTGGGACGCCGCCGCTTGCCCTGGGCGGCCGCACGATCATCGCGCTGCGGTGCGCGCCAGCTGGTCGCGGGAGCTTCATTGCTGGCGGCCGACGCAGCCGGCTGTTGCAGCTGCTGCAGGCGCTTGGCCGGCAGGTCGCGGATGCGCAGCTGCACCTGTTCGGCCAGCTGGCGCCATGCCGACGCATCGGGCTGGCCGTGCGCATCACGGGGGCAGGCATCAGCCAGCAGGTGCTGGTAGCCCGCTTCGTCCTGGTCGAGCACGCGCATGGCGATACCCTCGTCCAGACTGCCGCCCACCCGCAGCAGGAATGCCAAGCGCGGCAGCGGCCCCATCTCGCCCAGCGCGGCCAACGGCGGCAGCCACTGGCCGCCCACCGGCTCGCGCAGCGCCTGGCGCTGGCCCAGCAGGGTCCAGAAGCGGGTCGGCCACTGCGCCATCGGCAGGTCGCTGGCGACCGCGGCGAAGGCGCGCATCACCGCCACCAGGGTCTGCTCGGCTCGCGCGGCATCGCCGCACTGCAGCTCAGCCACCACCAGGGCACGGCGCTCGACGCCGCGCAGGAACGCCGACAGCGCGCCGGCCGCGGTCGAGGAAACAGGGGCGGGCACAGCCGTCATCGGTCACTCCAAAGGTCTGCCGGCATGATAGCGGCAGCCCATCGGCACCCGTAGGACTTGCGCGCGCAGGCACTTCGTGCTGCAGGTTGTGCACAGCACCACGCCCGCCTCGGGGAAAACTGCGGCATCCAGCTGAATTCACTCTGTTTCAGCAATGTTTCACACTCAAGTTGTTGATTTTGAATGACTTTGAAGTGTGGCGATTTTTTGACCAACCCAAGCGTGAGCTCGTCGCCATCGGCCTCCTGCGTTCCCGTCGACCGGTAACGCACAACGTTATCCACAGAACATGTGGATAAGACTGAATCTCCAATGGACACCGATATTTAGGTGACATTTATGATTCGACGGAGGCCCCCCGGCAGTCTCTGGCCCCTGCCATCCGCGCGCGCATGGCCCGTTACACTGGCCCGATGCTTTCACCCATTCCGACCCTGCAGGTCGCCCTGCCCGTCCCGCTGCCGCGCCTGTTCGACTACCTGTCACCAGAGGGCGATGGCCCCACGGTCGCGGTCGGCTGCCGCCTGAAGGTGCCGTTCGGCAACCGCGAGCTGGTCGGCGTAGTGGTGGGGCACGGCCAGACCGATGACGGCCAGGGACTGCGCCAGGCCTTGGCCTGGTGCGACCCGCAACCGCTGCTCCAGGGCGAGCTGTGGCACAGCCTGCAGTGGCTGGCGCGCTACACCCATGCGCCACTGGGCGAGGTGCTGAGCACCGCCCTGCCGGGCCCGCTGCGCCATGGCGACGCCCTGCCCGACACCCATCACTGGGGCTGGCAGCTGACCGCCGAAGGCCGCGCCCAGCGCGAAAAACTGCGCGCCGGCAGCCGCCCCCGGCAGCTGGCCGAGCTGCTGGCCGACGCCATCGTCGATGAGGACGTGCTGGGCGAACGCATGGACGACTGGCGCACCGCCGCGCGCAGCCTGGCCAAGCGCGAGCTGGCCGAACGCGTGGCGCTGCGCGTCGCTCCGCAGCACGCGCAGCCACTGCCTGGCCCCACCCTCAACACGGAGCAGGCAGAGGCCGTGGCGGCGATCAACGCAGTCGAGGGCTTCCAACCGTTCCTGCTGGATGGCGTAACCGGCAGCGGCAAGACCGAGGTCTACCTGCAGGCCATCATCCACTGCTTGGCCCAAGGCAAGCAGGCGCTGGTGCTGGTGCCGGAAATCGGCCTCACCCCGCAGACCCTGGCACGCTTCCGCGGCCGCCTCGGCATCGCCGTGCATGCACTGCATTCGGGGTTGAACGACAACGAGCGCGCCCGGGTCTGGGCGGCGGCTTCGCGCGGCGAGGCACGGGTGATCGTCGGCACCCGCTCGGCGGTGTTCACGCCGCTGCCGCAGGCCGGCCTGCTGATCGTCGACGAGGAGCATGACGGCAGCTACAAGCAGCAGGACGGCATCCGCTACCACGCACGCGATTTCGCTCTGGTCCGGGGCAAGGCGCTGGGCGTTCCGGTTCTGCTGGGCAGCGCTACGCCTTCACTGGAGACGCTGCACAACGCCTATGCCGGGCGCTACACCCACCTGCGCCTGAAGCAGCGTGCCGGTGATGCGCGGCCACCGCGCGTGCGCATCCTTGATGTGCGCAAGCGACCATTGCATGACGGCCTCTCGGCCGACGTGCTGGCCGGCATTGGCGAGCACCTGCAGCGCGGCCAGCAGGTGCTGGTGTTCAAGAACCGCCGTGGCTATGCGCCGGTACTGCTGTGCCACGACTGCGGCTGGACCGCGCCATGCGACCGCTGCGATGCACCGATGACCGTGCATGGCGGCGGTCGTCGCCTGCAGTGCCATCACTGCGGTGCGCGGCAACCGGCGCCGCTGGCATGCCCCGCGTGCGGGAGTCTGGCGCTGCAACCGCAGGGCATCGGCACCGAGCGCCTGGAAGAACATCTCACCGCCGCCTTCGCCGACTTCCCGGTGGTGCGCATCGACCGCAGCACCACCTCGCGACGCGATGCACTGGAACAACAGCTGGCGAAACTGGGCGACCAGCCCGGCATCCTGGTCGGCACGCAGATCCTGGCCAAGGGCCACGACCTGCCCAAGCTGACCCTGGTGGTGGTGGTCGGCATCGACGAGGGCCTGTTCTCGGCCGACTTCCGCGCCAGCGAGAAACTGGCGCAGCAGCTGATCCAGGTCGCCGGTCGCGCCGGACGCGCGCGCGACCCGGGCGAAGTCTGGCTGCAGACGCATCACCCGGGGCACCCACTGCTGGAGACCCTGGTCAGCGGTGGCTACCACCCGTTTGCGCAGGCCGAGTTGAACCAGCGCCAGGCCGCAGGATTCCCGCCGTTCGCGCATCTGGCGCTGATGCGCGCCGAAGCGCAGCAGGTGGAGCATGCCAATGCATTCCTGCTGGCAGCGCGACAGCTGCTGGGCGAGCAGGACGTGGTGGAGGCCTATGGCCCCATGCCGGCGCCGATGCCACGGCGCGCCGGTTACCAGCGCGCCCAGCTGCTGCTGTCTGCCGCGCAGCGGCCACCGCTGCACGGGGTGCTTTCGCAACTGGTACCGCAGCTGTATGCGCTGCCGGAAGCACGCAAGGTGCGCTGGTCGCTGGATGTGGATCCGACGGATCTTTATTGAGGGGTCAGAGCCCACCCGTCGGGTGGGATCCGACCCCGATGCCCTGGGGTCGGATCCCTTTTCGCAGAAAAGGGCTCTGACCCCCGACGCTTTCGCTTACGTCAGCGGCGACATCACGCCGCGCTGGTAGGCGGGGCGCTCGCGAAGACGGGCGTACCAGTCGGCCAGGTGCGGCAGTTCCGGACGCTGGATCGGCAGTTCGAACCAGGCATAGATCAGCGAGCCCAGCGGGATGTCACCCATCGCGAATGTCTCGCCGGACAGCCACGGCTGCTTGGCCAGGGTGGCATCGGCCATCGCCAGGTAGTCGCCGGCGCGCACGATGGCGGCATTGATCCGCGCTTCGTCGCGGTCGGCCGGAGCGGTGCGCATGATGCCCCAGATCAGGTCGGTGTACAGCGGCGCCATGCGCGAGGTGCTCCAGTCCATCCACTTCTCGGCCTGGGCGCGTTCCATCGGGTCTTCGGCGTACAGCGTGCCCAGCGCGTAGCGCGCACTCAGGTAGCGCACGATGGCGTTCGATTCCCACAGCGGCAGGCCGTGGTCTTCGATCACCGGTACCAGGCCATTGGGATTCATCGCCTGGTATTCCGGCGTCTGCGTGCCGCCGTGGCTGCCACCGACCTCGATGGACTCGTACGGCAGGCCGATTTCCTCGGCACACCACAGCACCTTGCGGACGTTGCTGGAATTGCGACGGCCCCAGATCTTCAACATGCGGGTAATCCTTGCTGGCAATGCGAGCGGCAACGATACCCCTGATCGGGCGGGGTGTGTGCATGCGGGATGCGGAATCTGGCATCCGGGGATTGCCGGCCAGCGGCCGGCACTACCGGTTCCTCGCTGGCCAGCGGCCGGCATTACCGGTTCTTTTTCGGCAGCGCGCGCACGTAGGACGACTTGCCATCCTTCTTCAGTTCGAACAGGCCGATCGCTGCCAGCAGATCGCTGAGCTTGCCGTAGCCATAGTTGCGCGGGTCGAACGACGCCTGGTTGCCGATCTGGCTGCCGACCGGGCCGAGGTGCGACCAGCCATCCTCGCCCTCGGCCGCGGACACCGCGCGGCGCAGCATCTTCACCAGCCGCGTGTCGCTGCGCATTTCCGCACCGCTCTTGCGCGGGCGCGCATCGTCGTTGGCCACCGGCTCGTTCGAGGCCTGTTCGCTGGATGCCTGTTCGGTATCCGGCACGCTGGCGTGGGTCTGGCCCAGTGCTTCCAGGTAGGTGAATTTCGAGCACGCGTTGACGAACGGCTCGGGTGTTTTCTTCTCGCCGAAACCGTACACCTTCACGCCATCGGTCAACAGGCGCATCACCATCGGGGTGAAGTCCGCATCGCTGGAGACAATGGCAAAGCCATCCAGGTTGCGCGCGTACAGCAGGTCCATGGCATCGATCACCATCGCCATGTCCGAGGCATTCTTGCCCTTGCTGTAGGCGAACTGCTGGATGGGACGGATCGCATACTCATGCAGCACCGCTTCCCACCCCTTCAGTCGCGGGCTCTTCCAGTTGCCATAGGCGCGGCGCACGTTGGCCACCCCATAGCGGGCCACTTCGGCCAACACCTCGTCGATCTTCGAGGCCGGCGCATTGTCGGCGTCGATCAACAGGGCGATGCGCTTTTCCGGTTCGCTCATGGACTCCTCGCGGGCGGTTGCCTGAACCCGAGTATCGCCGATCCACGCGGGCGCTGACGTGACAGGCAGTCGCCGTGCGAAGATGCCAGGCGCTTCCCCCAATGCCCCCACTGGAGTGAGTCGATGAGTCGCGAGCGCGTTCCCCACCTGGTTGTTGTCGGCGGCGGTTTTGCCGGTCTCTGGGCCACCCGTGCCCTGGCCCGCGAGCGCATACGCATCACCCTGGTCGACCGCCGCAACCATCATCTGTTCCAGCCGCTGCTGTACCAGGTGGCCACCGCCGGCCTGTCCGCGCCGGATATCGCTGCACCACTGCGCCATATCCTCGGCCACCAGCGCAACGTGGAAGTCCGCCTCGGCGAAGTGGTCGCCATCGACAAGCAGGCCCGGCAGATCCGCATGGCCGATGGCAGCACGCTGGACTACGACAGCCTGCTGCTGGCCACCGGCGCCACCCACGCCTACTTCGGCAACGACCAGTGGGCCGATGATGCCCCCGGCCTGAAGACGCTGGACGATGCGATCGCGCTGCGCCGCAAGCTGCTGCTGGCGTTCGAGCGCGCCGAGGCGGAACCGGACCCGGCGAAGAAGGCCGCATGGCTGAGCTTCGCGGTGGTCGGTGGCGGTCCCACCGGTGTTGAACTGGCCGGCACCCTGGCCGAGATCGCGCGGCATACGTTGCGCAACGAATTCCGCCACATCGACCCGGCCAGCGCCAAGGTGCGGCTGGTCGAGGCCGGCCCGCGCGTGCTGTCCTCCTTCCCGGAAGTACTTTCGCTGAAAGCACGCCGCCAGCTGGAAAAGCTGGGCGTGGAAGTGCTGACCGGTACCCCGGTGAGCGACATCGACAGCCAGGGCTTTACGCTCGGTGACCAGTTCATACCGGCCCGCACCGTGGTCTGGGCCGCCGGCGTGGCCGCTTCACCGCTGGCGCGCACGCTGGACGTGCCGCTGGACCGCGCCGGCCGCGTGCCGGTGCAACCGGACCTGACCCTGCCCGATCACCCGGAGCTGTTCGTGGCCGGTGACCTGGCCGCACTGAGCCAGGCCGACGGCAAGCCGGTACCCGGCGTGGCACCCGCTGCCAAGCAGATGGGCAAATACGTGGCCGAGGTGATCCGCTCACGCCTGCACGGCAAGCCCGAGCCCGGCCCGTTCAAGTACGCCGACTACGGCAACCTGGCCACCATCGGTCGCATGGCCGCGATCGTGCACCTGGGGCGCCTGCAGCTGTCGGGCGTGCTGGCCTGGTGGTTCTGGCTGGCCGCGCACGTGTTCTTCCTGATCGGCTTCCGCAACCGCATCGTAGTGCTGCTGAACTGGGCCGTGGCGTACTGGAGCTACCAGCGCAGCGCGCGCATCATCTTCGGTGATGACCAGGAAGACCGGCGACCCCGACGGTAGTGCCGGCCGCTGGCCGGCTGCCGCGCGGTCCGTCCCCTCTCCGCAGGAAAGGGCTCTGACTCCGTCAACATCATCCATGCATGGCGTGGATCTACCGCTTCATCGGGCCGCCGGGCACCCGCCGTTTCGACCATGCGCGGCAGAAGTCCTCCTTCCTTGCGGTGTCGGCAATCTGCGCGGCACTCCAGTTGCGGGTAATCCAGATCGTCAGTGCCGTGCTGCTCAGATGCCAGCGCAGCATGTCGTGCCGTGGCTGCCGCCAAAGATGGCGGCGGGCAATCCAGAACGCCTCCCGTTCCACCTCTGGCACCTTCTTCTTCATCGCGTCGTCGTAGAAGAACTGCGCGGCGAAACTCCAGGGATTCATCGGCTGAAATCCTGTTCGCGGTTCACTGCTGCACGCAGCCACACCACTGGGCGCACGGTCTGCTGGCTTCGGCCAACCGCCCACCAGGGCAAGCCCGAGCAGGTACAGCAGGCCAGGCAGCAGTGCGATGCCGGCGGCCAGTACGACGACGGAGACCCATGCCTTACCGGCGGCACGCATCGTGCTCACTTCGCCTTCGGTTTCGGGTACCACAACGCGTTGACGATGACCCAGCGCTGGTCGAAGCGCCCCATGTGGAAGTAATCGACGAACCACGGCGTTTCCAATCGCACCGAGGCGGCATTGCCGGTCACGTCCAGCACCGTGCAGCGGCGGTCCCATTGATCCTTCGGGGTTTTCAGTGCGCCCTGCTTTGTCAACGAGACCAGTTCTTCCTTCGACATGCGGCGCAGGCCCAGCCGCTCGTCGGGCGTATCGCCGAGGACCGCGCGCTTGGCCAGGTCCGGGTGCAGGGAGCGGGCGACGCGCTGCGGGTCGGCCTCCAGCTGGCCGTCGACGTAGTCATGGCAGGTGGCTTCGATGGCCGCGAGGGTGGCCGGGTCGGCAGCGGGACTGGTTGACGCGGAGAGAGCGAACAACAGGGCGACGGTGGACATCCGGGTCTCCAGCGCTGAGGGCTGGGCGATCATCGCATGGCGGCACAGAGGCATCCATGTATGCCATGGATCTACAGGGACCCGGCATCCACCGCCTGCAGCCAGGCCAGCTTGCGTTCCCGCGGCTGCTGCTTGAGCTGCCATTCGGCCCGCGAGGCGGCGGCCCGGTCCGGGTACTCGCGCACGGCCAGCACCCGCAGCGGCGGCCGGGCCCGGGTGTAGCGCGCGCCCTTGCCAGCCTGGTGGGCGGCGAAACGCGCGTCCACGTCGGTGCTGATGCCGGCGTAATAGCTGCCATCGCGGCATTCGAGCAGGTACAGGAACCACGGGCGGAGGGACGGGGCCATGCCCGGATTATGCCGTGCTGCACTGCAGCGGATATACTGGCGCCCGAATGCAGGAGAGAGGCGCCGCGCTGGCGCCCGCCGAAGGCGCAGGCTCCCATGATCGCTCAGGCCGGTGGGCCGGAATCCCACCAACCATGCATTCGACTCGCCGAGCTGGAGAGAGGTCACCGGGCATGCCCGGGACGATCCGCCGAAGGGGCACGCGGCCCATGCCGCTGAACTCTCAGGCAAAAGGACAGCGGGAGCGGCACCGGTCATCGTCATTCCGTCATTGCGCAGGCAATGGCGGCGTCCGCGCATGGCCGGCCCCACCGCGCCCGGAGCCTGCCCCATGTTGCTGTCCATCATCTACCTGATCGCCATTTCCGCCGAAGCCATGACCGGCGCGCTGTCCGCCGGCCGCCGCCGCATGGACCTGTTCGGCGTGGTCATGATCGCCTGCGTCACCGCACTCGGTGGTGGTTCACTGCGCGACATCCTGCTCGGCCACTACCCGCTGGGCTGGGTGAAGCATCCCGAGTACCTGGGGTTCACCGTGTGCGCGGCGCTGATCGCCACCTGGGTGGCGCGCTGGATGCACCACTTCCGCCGCACCTTCCTGGTGCTCGATGGCCTGGGCCTGATCGCCTTCACCCTGATCGGCTGCTCGATTGCGCGCGAAGCCGGCCATGCGATGCCGATCGTGCTGATCGCCGGCATGCTGACCGGCGCGTTCGGCGGCGTGCTGCGCGACATCCTCTGCAACGAGGTGCCGCTGATCTTCCAGAAGGAGCTGTACGCGATCATCGCGCTGCTGACCGGCGCGGCCTACCTGTTGCTGCTGCACTGGGGCGTGGCCGACGCCACCGCGATCCTGTGCTGCCTCGGCGGCGGCTTCGCGCTGCGCCTGCTGGCGATCCACTACCGCTGGGAAATGCCGAAGTTCGTGTACCACGACGAAGTGCATTGAGGTTCGCGCGGCGGAATCCGCACCACCCCGGCGATGTACCTGGCGCTGTCGCTCATGCGCAGCGCCAGGCGCATCGCCGGTGCAGATGGGCCGGTCTCCAACTCCGACCGGCCCTGATCGCGGCCGCACCCCCGCAGGCGCTGGCCGCCATCCACACACGTGCCGCACTCAAGCGGCTTCGGACACCTTCACTTCGCGACGGGCGCGCACGGCCGCGGCCAGTCGCTCCAGCACCGTCACGGTGGTGTCCCAGTCGATGCAGCCATCGGTGATGCTCTGCCCGTAGACCAGCGGTTGGCCTTCCACCAGTTCCTGGCGACCACCGATCAGATGGCTCTCGATCATCACACCGACGATGCGCTGTTCACCGTCTTCCAACTGAACGGCGATGTCCTCGATCACCTTCGGCTGGTTGTCCGGGTTCTTCAGGCTGTTGGCATGGCTGGCGTCGATCATCAGGCGGGTCGGCAGCTTGGCCTTGGCCAGCGCCTGGCAGGCCTCGGCGACGCTGCCCGCATCGTAGTTCGGCTGCTTGCCGCCGCGCAGGATCACATGGCAATCCGGGTTGCCGGTGGTCGACACGATGGCGGTGCCGCCCTGCTTGGTGACCGACAGGAAGTGATGCGGATTGGAGGCCGCACCCACCGCGTCGGCGGCGATCTTTACGTTGCCATCGGTGCCGTTCTTGAAACCAACCGGGCACGACAGTCCCGAGGCCAGTTCGCGATGCACCTGGCTTTCGGTGGTGCGCGCACCAATGGCACCCCAGGCCACCAGATCGGCAATGTACTGCGGCGAGATCACGTCGAGGAACTCGACGCCGGCCGGCAGGCCCAGCTTGTTGATGTCGCGCAGCAGGCCACGGGCAATGCGCAGGCCCTTGTCGATCCTGAAGCTGCCATCCAGGTCCGGGTCGTTGATCAGGCCCTTCCAGCCCACCGTGGTGCGCGGCTTCTCGAAGTACACGCGCATCACGATTTCAAGTTCCCCGGCCAGCGCGTCACGCAGCGGCTTCAGGCGCTGGGCGTACTCGATGGCGGCCTTCGGGTCGTGGATCGAGCATGGGCCAACCACCACCGCCAAGCGGTCGTCACGGCCATGCAGGATCTGGTGCAGGGCCGCGCGTGAGGCGCTGACGGTGTCGGAGGCTTCATCGTCACACGGCAGCATCGCCAGCAGCTGGGCAGGCGGTGTCAGCGGTTCGATGGTGCGGATACGCAGGTCGTCGGTGTGCGGGGGCATTGGGGGAGGTCTCCGGAACGTTGGGGGTCCCCAGCGTGGCGGCATGAAAAAAGCCGCCAGGTTCGCTGGCGGCTTTCGGGAATGCGTCTGAAGCTTTCTTCAGGGTGAGCGCAGTCCTTCCTCCGCCAGTGGCTTCGGAAAGTAATACCAGTAAAAGCGGGTGGCGGCTGCGTTCATAGGTTGTATTGATAGCACAGCTTTTGCGCAGTGCAAAATGTTTCATCCGCAACTGGGGACGCGGTTCAGCGAGATGCGCGCCGGCCCTGCCCACGCGGCGGCAACCACGCAACGTCGCTCATTTGCCATGCACTTCCACGTCCAGCAGCAGGCCCTCATGGATGTCGGCCCAGCGTTCCAGCACGCGATCCAGTTCCTGCCGGGCCTCGTCCAGCTGCTCGGGGTTGAGCAGGGAACGCGCGGTGTAGAGATCGGAAACCAAGCGCCGCAGGGCCGATTCCGGGATGGCCACCGACGGCCCCTCCAGCCCCGGCAACTGCAACGCCGGGCTGTCGCCAAGAGGGCCGAACAGCGTGACCTGGAGCGTGCTCTGCATGATCGACCTTCCTGCGGATGGACATGGGCAATGTCCTGTTTACCTCGTCTGGGTGACAGGCGCATGTGCCACCCATGCCCAGCACCGGGATCTGCCGGCGTCTGCCGCCCCGCTACAAGGCGGCCAGGTCGGCAAGGTGCTGGGCCATGCTGTCCATCGCGCCTACCGCCTGGGTGGTGGTGAAGTACTCATGCCAGCCGGTAGCGGCAATGCCGGCCATCAACGCATCGACCTCCTCGCGGCTTGCGCAGCGCCAGACCGCATAGAACTGCTCATCGCTGCCGTGCGGTACGCCCGAGGCAACGCGGCCCATCGCCAGCGGCGTGATGCGGACCGGATCGAACTGCTGCATGCCGGCGCCGATACGGGCGAAGAAGGCATTCCGCTGCTCGGGCGGAAGTGTGGTCCAGGCAGGGGTGGCGGTGTAGAGCTCGATGAAGGTGTGCGACATGGTGGTTCTTCCTTGAGGGTTCGGGGGTTGCCGGCCAGCGGCCGGCACTACCGGAGCGAGCGCAGCGCGCGTTTGCGGATGTAGGCGTTGGCGTCGCTGTGGCGCTCATGCTGCCAACGCGTACACAGCTGGCGCAGCCACTGCGGCTGGGTCTTGCCGGCATCGTTGAGCCAGTTTCCGACCGAATCCTGCACATAGCGTTCCGGATCGTCGGCCAGTGCTTCCAGCAGCGCGGATGCATGTTCCGGGTGCTGCTTGAACAGTGCGATATGCGTGGCCCAGACACCGCGCGGACGCAGTGCTTCGCAGGCGAAGCGGCGCAGGTACGGCGATGTTTCCTGTGACCACGGTTGCAGGTGCTCCAGCGCCTGCAGTGGTGCGGCAACGATGTCCGTGCGTAGTGCCAGCCACGCCCATTCGCGCACACCGAAATGGGGGTCATCGGCCAGTGTGCGCATCTGCTGCAGCTTCCCTGCCAGCGTTGCGCGGGCATCGCTGCCGATCAGGTAGCAGGCCCAGCCGCGCACGGTATCGGAGCTGTGATGCTGCCAGAGCGCAGGCGCCCCCTGCCCCGCCTCACGCAGCAGTTGCGCAGCCAGGGCCATGCGCAGCGTGATGCCCTTGCCTGAGGCGTCCCGCATGCGTTGCAGCGCCTCCGGTGCAAGCGCAGGCGCCACCACCTGCAGCAGCGCGGCAAAATCCACTGCCAGGCATTCTGCCAGATGGGTGGCGGGGACGCGGCCGGTGTTGAGTGCTTGCCGGCGTTCCGCAGGAATGGCCGTGCTCATGCTGCGGATTCCCGCCCGGCGTCCGTGTGCTGCCAGACCTTGTGCAGCAGCTGTGACAGCTGCTGCTGTTCATCAGCATCCAGGCCGTTGAACAGCCCACCGATCCATTGCGTGTGCTGCTCGAACAGCGATTCGGCCAAACGCTTTCCCGGTGCGGTCAGCACGATCTGCAGGCGGCGGCCATCCCCGTCATCGTTGCGACGCTGCAGCAGGCCTTCGCGCTGCAGGCCGTCGAGCAGGCCGCTGATGGTGGCGCGGGTCACGCCGGCGCGTTCGGCCAGCACATGCGGCGGCAGTGCGCCACCGGCCCCGTGCAACAGGAACAGCACGATGAAGCGACCCTCGCTGAGCCCATGCGGTGCCAGCCGCGCGGCGCAGTCGCGATCGATCGACGAGGACAGCGAGAGCAGCTGGAAACACAGGCGCAGCGGCGCGATGTTGGCGTGACCGCGTCGCTGCGCTTCCTCGATCAGGGCATGGTGCTTGGCTTCGATCATCTCACGCACGCGATATTGTTAGGCGCCTAATCATACAGCCGAACAGCCGCTGCCTGTAAACCACAGCCGATATCAGGTGAACTTTCCCAGCAGCAGGCACGCAACCAGCCCGCCGCCCTCCCGGTGCAGCAGCTGCAGTTCGCCCGCGTGCCGCCTCGCCACATTGGCGGCCACTGCCAGCCCAAGTCCCGCTCCACCGGTGGTGCGACTACGAGAACGCTCGCTGCGCTGGAACGGTTGCAGCAGGCGTACTCGGTCGCCCTCGGCGATACCTGGGCCCCGATCCATCACCTCCAGCTGGACCCCTCGCTCAACCACGGCAAGCCGCAGTTCCATCGCCCCGGCATAGCGATCGGCATTGTCGATAAGGTTGTCGAACGCGCGCCGAAGCAGCAACGCGTCGCCGTGCCAGGGCAGACTGTCCGGCCCCTGGATGGAGATCTCGACACCGCGCAGCAACGCTGCCTGCACGCACTCCTCCAGCAGCGCGGCCAGATCCAGCGGGCGCATCTGCAACGGCTGCAGTTCACCGCGTGCGTAATCGAGCACCTGCTCGATCATCGTGTCCATGCGCTCGATGTCCGCCACCATCCGGGCCGCCTGTGGTGTGGGCGCGAACTCGGCGCGCAGTCGCAGGCCGGTCAATGGTGTGCGCAGGTCGTGCGCCACTGCAGCCAGCATATGGGTCATGTCCTGGGCCTGCGCACGCAGGCGCTCTCGACCGGTGCCGATCGCGGCGGCCAGCATCTGTACCTCGCGCGGGCCATCATCCGGCAGGGGCGTGTCGGCTTGCAGGTCCACACGTGCACTGGCATCGGCCAAGCGTCGTAGTGGACGCCCCAGCCGGATCGATGCCCACGCCGCCAGCGGCGCCAGCAACACGGCACCGCCCAGCAGCGCCAGTATCACCTGTCGCCGCCAAGCTGCCAGATCACTGTGATCGCTGCCGACCACCCGCCAGCGGCCATCGGCCTGGCGCACGCCCAGTTCAAACGGCGGCCATTGCATCGCGGTCAGCAGCGCGGCCTGCGCCTTCAGTACACCGACCCGCGCCGTGCCGTCGAGCACCTCGCCGCCTTCGATGACCTGCACATCAGGCGCCTTGCCCTGTCCGCTCCAGACCAGGCGCACCTCCTTCGCCGGCAAACCCATCTGCAGCGCCGCCAACTGGGTGAGCCAGTCACTGGCACTGCCCTTTGGTGGCGCATCCTGCGTCGCCAGATGCAGGCCCAGTGGTGCCGCGGCCTGCTCCCCCCGCAGCACCTGCACGGCCTGGTCCAACCGCATCGGTGGCGGCGCGGGCCGAGGCATCCAGCCAACCACGGCCACGCTGACCAGTGTCGCCAGCAGCAGGCTGGCCAGGGCCAGCATCGTGATCCAACGCGCGGTCGGCCACCGGCTGTTCACAGCACCTGTACCTCGGCGTGGAAGCGATAGCCTTCGCCACGCGATGTCTGCACCAGGGCTTCCGCACCGGGTGAGGCCTGCCCGAGCTTGCGGCGCAGGCGGCTGATCGCCAGGTCGATCGCGCGGTCGACGCTGTCACTCGGTTCGCCACGGCTTAGCTGCAGCAGCTGCTCGCGCCCCAGCACCCGCCCGGGGCGTTCGGCCAGCGCCAGCAACAGGCTGAATTCACCACGGCTGAGCACCAGCTCGTTCCCATCCGGCGCCAGCAGGCGACGTTGTTCCGGCAGCAACCGCCAACCAGAAAAGCGCAGTTCACTGGCTACCTGCGCGCGCAGCTTGTCCTGCCGGCGCAGCAGCGCGCGTACCCGCGCCAGCAGCTCGCGCGGATCGAACGGCTTGGCCAGATAGTCGTCCGCGCCCATCTCCAGGCCGATCACCCTGTCCGGTGCGCTGCCCATCGCCGACAGCATCAGGATCGGAATGGCCCGTGCCTGCAGCCGGCGGCAGACCGACAGGCCATCCTCACCGGGCATCATCCAGTCGAGGATGATCACGTCCGGGCGATCGACCTGCAGCAGCACGTCCAGCGCCGTCGCGTCCGCTGCCACCCGTACCTGGTAGCCATGCAGCAACAGGCAATCGGCGATGGCATCACGGATGCTGGCGTCGTCATCGACAACGATGACACGGGCGGGAGTCGTCATGCAGGCAGTATCAGGCAGGTCTGAATCAGGACGGTATCAACGCCGATATTCCCGCGATACGGCGCTGCGCGCCAATGGTCACCCATGATCACTGCGGAGACTTGCCTTGCGCCTCATCCCATTCGTCCTGCTTGCTGCCCCGCTGGCTGCGCTGGCGTCCGATTCCCCCGAACACATCCTGCCGATGTGGATGCAGGGCGGTCATCCGGCCGTGGCCGTGTCGCTGGACGGGCGTGCCGAACCGCTGCGCTTCGTGGTCGACAGCGCGGCAGGCGCCACCCTGGTCGATGACCGCGTCGTGCGGCGCTACGGTCTGGGGGATGCGGATGCAGAGGTATCACAGGCCCAAGGGGCAAGTTCAGCCTCCGCGCGGCTGCAGCGCATACGCACAACGTCCTGGCAGCTGGGCAGTTGGCAGCTGCAGGCCCAAGCCATGAAGGTCGATCTGTCGTCGTTGCCGAAGGACGATGATCCGGCCATTGACGGCTTGATCGGCAACGATCTGACCGGACGCTGGGACACCCGTTGGGACTTCGGCCGCAATCAACTGGCGCTGTGGACACCCGGCGGATTGAACCTGGAAGGACCGGGTTGCCAGCCCAATGCGCTGCCCGGACGCACTGACGGCCTGCGCCAGTTCGGTTTCATCATGCTTGCACTGGGCGCGCCCGCGGTGGACGCCATCGCCGTGGTCGACACCGGTGCCGCGCAGACCGTCCTCAACGCCGAAGCAGCCCGCGCACTGGGGCTGCGCACCGACGGCAGCGACGCACGGGTGCGGGTGCGTGAAAAGGGCACCGAAGGTCTGGGCGGCGGAAAGCAGGCAACCTGGCTGTACACCCTGCCCGGCATGGCCGGCAACGGCTGGCAGCACCCCTCGATGGAGGTCCGCATCAGCGAACTGCCAGTATTCAAGGCGATCGGCCTGGAGGGCCGGCCGGCGCTGATCCTTGGTGCGGATGCAATGCGCGGCGGCCAGGTGGACATCGGTGCCGGCGCGTCCCGGATCTGCCTGCGCCGGCCGCAGGCCAGCTGACATCCGGCAATGACGCCAGCGGCAGCCTGGCGTAGCATCACCGTGCGCCCCACCAGGAGTTCCACGCATGTGCCGTGCTGCCCTGATGTTGCTGACGCTGTTCCCGCTGGCCGTGCTGGCTGCACCTCCCCCGGTACCCTCGCCGGTCCGCATCGATGCCGAAGCGCAGCGGTTGATGCAGGCCGCACAGGCGCGCGGCATGGCACTGGCGGTGATCGACGGCGGCAAGGTGGTGCACGTCGCCGCCTACGGCGAGCGCAATACCGCAGGCGAACCACTGCGCACCGATACGGTGATGTACGCCGCCTCGCTGACCAAGATGGCATTCGGCCATCTGGTCGCGCAGCTGGCGCAGGACCGCAGCATCGATCTGGATGCCAGCATCGCCACAGCGCTGGACAAGCCGTTGCCGGACTATCCGCCCGAAACGAAGAAGTACGCCGACTACAGCGTGCTGGCCGATGATGCGCGCTGGCGCCAGCTCACCCCTCGCCTGCTGCTCAACCACGCCAGTGGTTTTGCCAACTTCGCGTTTCTGGAACCGGACGGCCGGCTGAAGTTCCACTTCGATCCAGGCAGCCGCTACGGCTATTCCGGCGAAGGGCTGATCCTGCTGCAGTTCGTGATCGAACGCGGACGGCTGGGCGAGGATGTAGGTGCGTTGATGCAGCAGCGGGTATTCGACCGCTTCGGCATGACCCGCACCAGCATGATGTGGCGCGGGGACTTCGCCACCAACCTGGCCGACGGCTGGACCATGGAGGGCACCGCCGAGCCGCACGATGAGCGCAGCCGCGTGCGCGCGGCCGGTTCGATGGATACCACCATCGCCGACATGGCCCGTTTCGCCGCCGGCTACGTGCGCGGCGATGGGCTGTCAGCGACGATGCGCAAGGAGCTGGTGCGGCCGCAGCTACCGATCACCACCGCCAGCCAGTTCCCCACCCTGCAGCCGGAGCTGCCGAAGGCGCTGCAGCGCAAGGACCTGGCGGCCGGCCTGGGAGTGGTGACGTTCCGTGGCCCGCAAGGCGCGGGCTTCTACAAGGGCGGCCACGATGATGCGGTCGGTAATACGCTGGTGTGCGTCGAGCAGCAGCAGCGCTGCGTGGTGATCCTGGGCAACGATGTGCGCGCCGAGGCGACCTTCCCGGCGCTGGTGGCCTTCGTGCTCGGCGACATCGGCGTACCGTGGCAGTGGGAGTACGGCGCAGCGAAGGCATTCGTGAAGTAGATCCACGCCATGCGTGGATGACCTCCCTTCAAAGCGCCTGCTCGAAGAACATCAGGTAGACCAGCCGCCCATTCTCCGGCCGGTCGCCGAAGGCCGGGCCGGCGGTATGCCAGAACCACGGGCGCAGCAGCACCAGGCGGTTGAAGCGCATCGGGATGCGCATGGTCATTTCCCACTGGCTGTCGTCGACGCTGTCGCGCTCGATGATGTCCCGATGCATGTCGCCGCCGTTGGCGTAGCCCAGCGCAGCCAGCTCGTGGGCGTTCAGCGCCATGCGCTCGGTGTTGGTGCGGCGATGGCGGAAGAACTCGGTACCCCCTTCGCAGTGCTCCGGGGCGCTGAGGTAGAGGATGCCGGACCAGTGCGAATGGTCGGTGTGCACCTTGGCGCGACCCACATCGCTGGCCAGGGTCAGCCGGAACTTGCCGTGCGACTGCAACGGATTGACCGGCCGCAGCGGCTCGTTGACCAACCGCGACGCGGCCTCGGACAGGCCGTCCAGCTCCAGCCGTTCGAGCGAATTACGCCCGGGGAATGCCCCCTCCTGCGCCGGGTAGGTCAGGCTCAGGCCGGCCTGGCGCAGGCCGTGTGCATCGGCTGGAGAAAGGAAGTCGTCGACGACGATGAACGAGGTAGGCATGGTCTGCGAGCGTAGCGACGCGGCGCCATGGCGGCAACCGGGCAACAAAAAAACCCCGCCTCGCGGCGGGGTTTTTCCGTGCATCGGGGGGACGCGCCGACCAGGGCCGGCAACGTCCGACGCGGGCGTGGACCTTAGAAGTCCATGCCGCCCATGCCACCCATGCCGCCCATGCCACCGGCGCCGCCCATGGCCGGCTCGTCCTTCTTCGGAGCTTCGGCAACCATGGCTTCGGTGGTGATCATCAGGCCAGCGATCGAGGCCGCGTTCTGCAGCGCCGAACGGGTCACCTTGGTCGGGTCCAGGATGCCGAACTGCAGCATGTCGCCGAACTCGCCGGTAGCGGCATTGTAGCCGAAGCTGCCGGTGCCTTCCTTGACCTTGTTGATGATGACCGACGGCTCGTCACCGGCGTTGGCAACGATCTCGCGCAGCGGGGCTTCCATCGCACGCAGGGCGATCTGGATGCCGTGGTTCTGGTCTTCGTTGGCGCCCTTCAGGCCGGCCAGCGCGGTGATCGCGCGGACCAGGGCAACGCCGCCGCCCGGAACCACGCCTTCTTCAACGGCCGCACGGGTGGCGTGCAGGGCGTCGTCGACGCGATCCTTCTTTTCCTTCATTTCGATTTCGGTCGAGGCGCCGACCTTGATCACGGCAACACCGCCGGCCAGCTTGGCCACGCGTTCCTGCAGCTTCTCGCGGTCGTAATCCGAGGAGGTGTCCTGGATCTGGGTCTTGATCTGCGCCACGCGTGCATCAACGTTGGCCTTGTCGCCGACGCCGTCGATGATGGTGGTGTTCTCCTTGGAGACCTGCACCTTCTTGGCGCGGCCCAGGTCCTTGATGGTGGCCTTCTCCAGCGACAGGCCGACTTCTTCGGAGATCACGGTGCCGCCGGTCAGCACGGCCATGTCTTCCAGCATCGCCTTGCGACGGTCGCCGAAGCCCGGAGCCTTGACGGCCACGACCTTGACGATGCCACGGATGGTGTTGACGACCAGGGTGGCCAGCGCTTCGCCTTCAACTTCCTCGGCCACGATCAGCAGCGGCTTGCCGGCCTTGGCGACGCCTTCCAGCACCGGCAGCAGGTCACGGACGTTGGAGATCTTCTTGTCGTGCAGCAGGATGAACGGGTCATCCAGGTCAGCGGTCTGCGACTGCTGGTTGTTGATGAAGTACGGCGACAGGTAGCCGCGGTCGAACTGCATGCCCTTGACCACGTCCAGCTCGTTGTCCAGGCCCGAGCCTTCTTCAACGGTGATGACGCCTTCCTTGCCGACTTCCTTCATCGCGTCAGCGATGATCTGGCCGATCGACTCGTCCGAGTTGGCCGAGATGGTACCGACCTGGGCGATCGCCTTGTCGTCGGCGGTCGGCTTGGAGATGTTCTTCAGCTCGGCGACGGCGGCCGAAACGGCCTTGTCGATACCGCGCTTGAGGTCCATCGGGTTCATGCCGGCGGCAACGGCCTTGGCGCCTTCGCGGATCAGGGCCTGGGCCAGCACGGTGGCGGTGGTGGTGCCGTCGCCGGCATCGTCGTTGGTGCGCGAAGCAACTTCCTTCACCATCTGCGCGCCCATGTTCTCGAACTTGTCAGCCAGTTCGATTTCCTTGGCGACGGAGACGCCGTCCTTGGTGATGGTCGGGGCGCCGAAGCTCTTTTCCAGCACGACGTTGCGGCCCTTCGGGCCCAGGGTGGCCTTGACGGCATTGGCGAGAACGTTGACGCCGCGCACCATGCGCGAACGGGCGTCTTCACCGAAACGAATATCCTTGGCAGCCATTGCATTTACCTCATTGGTAGCGCCGGACGATGCCCGGCGGCTGGGAGTTTGGGATCAGGTTGAAACAGGTCGCGCCGAGGCTCAGCCGATGACGGCGAGCACGTCGTCTTCGCGCAGGACCTTGTATTCGACGCCTTCGCTCTTGTACGAGCTGCCGGCGTACTGGCCATAGATGACCTTGTCGCCGACCTTCAGCGACGGCGCGCGCACGTTGCCGTTGTCCAGCGGCTTGCCCGGGCCGACGGCCACGACCTCACCCTTGGTGGACTTTTCCTTGGCCGAGTCGGGGATGACGATGCCACCGGCGGAGATTTCGTCGGCTTCGATCGGCTTGACCACAACGCGGTCGTGCAGCGGCTTGATGCTCATAGGAGACCTCTTAAGTGATTGATTGGTCTAAAAAAGTCCGGCGATGTTAGCACTCACCCCAGGCGAGTGCCAGAACCGCACGTGAAGAAACCCGACAACGTCGGGAGCAGGGCAGAGATGGAGCCCCGCCGCCCCCTTTCAAGGGCGGAATGAAAAAATTTTTTCCACCCGCGCGCCTCGGCCAAGGCGTCGGTCCTGGACAATTTCGGTGACAAGCGTCGCACTGTCAGATATCTGACGTTCATTTACGACAAAGTGTCACTGGATCGGCCTTAGGCTCGGTCAGGCATTCCCAATCACAAGGAGTAGTCGATGCGATTGCTGTCCCCGCTTGCCGCCGCCTGCCTGCTGGCACTGGCCGCGGCGCCGGCCCAGGCCGAGGTCTTCATCAATGAACTGCACTACGACGACAGCACCGCCGCCGGTGACGTCGGCGAAGCCATCGAAGTGGTCGCTACCGCAGGTGAAGACCTGTCCGGCTACCGCCTCTACCTCTACAACGGCAGCAATCCTTCGGCCGCCACGGTCTACGCCAACAACCCGGTCCCGGCCGGCACCGCCGCCGGTTGCGGCAGCGCCAGCATCGCCGTGGTCAACTACCCGACCAACGGCATCCAGAACGGCCCGAACGACGGCATCGCCCTGGTCGACGCCAGCGGCAAGGTGGTCCAGTTCCTCAGCTACGAGGGCGCCATCACCGCCTCCGGTGGCCCTGCCGCCGGCATGACCAGCCAGAATATTCCGGTGGCCGAGACCAACAGCACGGCCCCCGGCACCTCGCTGCAGCTGACCGGCAGCGGCAGCCAGTACGCCCACTTCACCTGGGCCGAGTCGGCCAGGCAGACCTTCGGCAGCTGCAACAACGGCCAGACCTTCAGTGGCGGCGGCACCCCGGGCCCGAACACGCCGCCGTCGGTGTCCACCACCACCCCGGCGCAGGGCAGCAGCACCTTCCCGGCCGCGGCCGATCTGGAAGTGGTGTTCAGCGAGACGGTGAACCTGGCCAGCGGCGCGTTCGCGCTGAGCTGCGGTACCTCCGGCAGCGTGCCGCTGACCTTCCCGGCCAGCGGACGCAGCGTGAAGCTGTCCACCAACACCGCGCTGGTGGCCGGTGAAGCCTGCCGCTTCGACATCCGCGCCGCGCGCATCACCGACCTGCAGGGCGCACACCCGGCGGCCGACAGCCGCATCGCCTTCACCGTGGCCAGCACCGGCGGCAATCCGGACCCGGGCAACCCGGGTGTGCCGGCCGGCTACTACTCCAAGGTCAACACCTCCAGCCCGAGCCAGCTGCGCTGCTCGCTGCACGCGACAATCAAGGGCCACACCGCCTACCCGTACAGCGGCTCGGGCACCAGTACCTGGACCATCCTGGAGATCGCCGACGAGGACCCGAACAACCCGAACCGCATCCTCGACGCGTATCGCAACCGCAGCTACGCCAAGGTGACCGATCGCGCCGGCAGCGGCAGTGGCCTGAAGTACAACCGCGAGCACACCTGGCCGAACTCGCTGGGTTTTGCCACCACCACGGGTGACAAGGGCCTGCCGTACGCGCCGTATACCGATACCCACATGCTGTACCTGACCGATGCACAGTGGAACGCCGACCGTGGCAACAAGCCGTTCGGCAAGTGCGACGCCAGCTGCGGCGAGCGCGCCACCGAGGCCAACAACGGCCAGGGTGGCGGCAGTGGTGGCTATCCGGGCAACTCCAACTGGGTGCGCACGCCGGACGGCAACACCGGCACGTTCGAGGTGTGGGGCAAGCGCAAGGGCGACATGGCACGTGCGGTGATGTACATGGCGATCCGCTACGAGGGCGGCAAGGATGCAGCCACTGGCCAGTCCGAGCCGGACCTGGAGCTGACCGACGACCGCAGCAGGATCGTCAAGACCAGCAGCTCGCCGGCCTACATGGGCCTGCTGTCGACGCTGATCGACTGGCACCTGTCCGACCCGCCGGATGATGCCGAGCGTGCGCGCAATGACGTGATCTACAGCTTCCAGGGCAACCGCAACCCGTTCATCGACCACCCCGAGTGGGCGACCCCTGGCCTGTTCACCTCGGCCAAGCCGGCCAGCTGCCAGCTGGCCAACTGACCGCGCAACGCAGCGGTCCACGGCCGCCGCCGGGTCCTGACCCGGCGGCGGCCCTATACTCGACGGTCATGTCGACCGTCGATCCCGTCCTGCTGCTGTTGACCACCTGCCCGGACCGGGCCAGTGCCGAGCGCATCGCGCACGCGCTGGTTGGCGAGCGCCTGGCCGCGTGCGTGACCCGCCTCGATGGCGCGCAGTCGACCTACCGCTGGCAGGGCGAGGTGACCACCGACGCCGAGCTGCAGCTGCTGGTGAAGACCACCGCGAGTCGCGTCAATGACGCAATCGCCCGGATCGTCGAACTGCATCCGTATGAACTCCCGGAGTGCATCGCGGTCGAAACCCGGGCCGGCCTGCCGGCGTATCTGGACTGGATCCGGGCACAGACCCGGGAGGACACTGATTGAAGACTCTGTTTGCGCGTGGCGCCGCCCTGTGCGCCCTGATGTGGCTCTCGCTGCCCGCCTTCGCCCTGGATGAGAAGGATCTGCTGCCGGTGGACCAGGCGTTCGCGCTGACCGCCAGTGCCCCCGAACGGGGCCAGGTGCAGCTGCAGTTCAAGATCGCGCCCGGCTATTACCTGTATCGCCACCGCACCAGCGTCAAGGCCGACCCGGCCTTCAATGCCGGCGCGCTGCAGATGCCCAAGGGCGACAAGCACCACGACGATTTCTTCGGCGAGGTCGAAACCTATCGCGAGCGCCTGCAGGCCACCCTGCCCGGCACGCCGACCGAGGCCGCCAGCACCATCAGCCTGGAAGTGCGTTACCAGGGCTGCGCAGATGCCGGTGTCTGTTACCCGCCGCAGAAGCGCGTGGTGCAGGTCACCCTGCCCGGCAGCGGTGCACAGGCCGCGCCCCCTGCCGCGCGCGCCGGTGCGGCCAGTCCGTTCAACAACCCGCTGGCCGGTGCCGGCAACAGCGGCGGCCTGCGCCTGCCAGGTGCGGCCAGCAACAGCCAGGCGCTGCCGCTGCCGTCGGAGCAGGCGTTCGGCTTCGATGCCATCGCCAGCGACGGCAACACCCTGCTGCTGCGCTTCAGTCCGGCACCGGGCTACTACCTGTATCGCGACCGCACCTCGCTGAAGCTGGAAGGCAGCACCGGCGTGCAGGCCGGCACGCCGCGCTGGCCGGCCGCGCAATCGCATCGCGACGAGCACTTCGGCGATGTCTCGGTGTACTTCAACCAGGTGGAAGTGCCGCTGCCGTTGCGGCGCACGGTTGCCGACGCGGTTGACGGCACCCTCGTGGTGACCTTCCAGGGCTGCCAGACCGATGGCATCTGCTACCCGCCAATGACCCGCCGGGTGAAGCTGTCGATCCCGGCCGGCAAGGTCAGCGCCAGCGCCGACCAGGCACCGCCGCGCAACGAGGTAATCAGCCCGTTGGCTGCGGCGCCACGCGAAGGCGCCAACGGCGCCCCCCTGCGCCTGCTGCCGACGGTGCCCAATACGGATGCCGCCCCCCCGGCCGTCGCAGGCACCGTGGACGGCAATGAATTCGCCGCCGATGCGCGCGGTGACAACGCGCTGCGTACGCGCCCGCCGGCGACCACACCGAACCCGGACCGTTCGTTCGTCTGGGTGCTGCTGCTGGCGCTGGCCGGCGGCCTGGTGTTGAACCTGATGCCCTGCGTGCTGCCGATCCTGTCGCTGAAGGTCCTGAGCCTGGCGCAGAGTGGCGAAAGCCCGCAGCGCGCACGCAGCCACGCGCTCTGGTACACCTTGGGCGTGCTGGTCGCATTCGCGGTGATCGGTGCGTTGATGGTGGGCCTGCGCGCAATCGGCAACGCCGTCGGCATCGGCTTCCAGCTGCAGCACCCGGGCGTGGTGGCGGCGCTGGCCTACATCATGTTCGCGGTAGGCCTGAGCCTGTCCGGCGTGTTCACCCTGGGCGGCGGCATCGGCAACCTGGGCCAGTCGCTGGCCAGCCGCAGCGGCCCGGCCGGTGACTTCTTCACCGGTGCGCTGGCCTGCGTGGTCGGCAGTGCCTGCGTCGGCCCGTTCATGGGTGGCGCGATCGCCTACGCGTTCATTGCCCCGCCGCTGAAGGCGATGACCGTGTTCCTGTTCCTCGGCCTGGGCCTGGCGCTGCCGTTCCTGCTGATCGGCTTCGTGCCGGCGCTGGCGCGCCGCCTGCCCAAGCCCGGCCCGTGGATGGAAACGCTCAAGCACGTGCTGGCCTTCCCGATGTACGCCACCGCGCTGTGGCTGCTGTGGGTGCTGGGCAAGCAGCGCGGCGTGGACGGCATGGCGCTGGTGCTGGGTGGCCTGTTGCTGTTCGCCTTCGGCCTGTGGCTGTTCGAGCGCAACCGCTGGACCGGCTCGCGTGCAGTGACGCTGCTCGGCGTGCTGCTGGCGATCGGCGCATTGGTACCGACCTGGGGCGTGACCCAGCTGGCAGCGCCGGCACGCGCCGCACAGGCCGCCAGCGACAACGTGGTGGAGTATTCGCCGCAGTTGCTGGACCGCCTGCGCGCCGACAACCGCGTGGTGTTCGTCAACATGACCGCCGACTGGTGCGTGAGCTGCAAGGCCAACGAGCGTGCCGTGCTGTCGCGGCCGGAGTTCAAGGACCTGCTCAAGCGCACCAACGCGGTGTACATGCGCGGTGACTACACCAACGTCGATCCGCAGATCACCACGTTCCTGGAAGAGCACAAAGCCGTCGGCGTGCCGCTGTACGTGGTGTACGGCCCCGGCGCACCGCCGACCGTGCTGCCGACCCTGCTGACCCAGGCGGTGGTGGAGGAAGCGCTGCTGCGCACCGCACGATGAAGTGGCAACGGCCAGCGCTGCTGTGGACAGCGGTGCTGGCCGCCGGCCTCGGCCTGTGGGCCGGGCATCGATTGGCTCCTGCGCCGGTTGCGCCTGAGGCCATGCCAGCGGCGCCTGCTGTGGCGGCTGCGGCACCTGCCCTGCAGGTCGGCGACAGCCTGCCCGCGCTGTCGCTGCCCGATCTTGAAGGCCGGCCGCTGGACCTGCGCCAGCACGCTGGCGGTCGCCCGCTGTTGATCAATGTCTGGGCCAGCTGGTGCGCGCCCTGCGTGGAAGAAATGCCCGAACTGGCGCGTTTCGCACATATCCAGGGCGAGCACGGTGTGCAGGTGCTGGGACTGGCGCTGGATACGCCGGAGGACGTGCGCGGTTTCCTGCAGCGGGTACCGGTGGATTATCCGATCGTGATCGAGACCCCGGCGCCGCGCGATGCCAGCGTGCAGCTGGGCAATACACAGGGCCTGCTGCCCTACAGCGTGCTGTTCGATGCGCAGGGGCGGCTGGTGAAGGCAAAGCTGGGACCGTTCGCCCACGGCGAGATCGACAGCTGGGTGAAGTGAGGGTGTTTTTTGCAGGGCTTGCAGCCCTGCACCCTGCTCAATGCAACGGCAACAGCCAAAGCCAAAGCGGGCATTCCGTGGGATGGCGGGGCGGTGTCGGAGTGCGGGGACGCTGCAAGTACGTCCCTGTAAGCTTGGCAGCCGCATCCATGCGGCTGACACCCCGCACTCCGACACCGCCCCGCCTCTGACAGATCTTCGCGGCTGTTGGTAGGTGTCGACCTTGGTCGACACATCTGTCAGATATCGATATTCAGAACGGAATCAGACCCCGTGCCGACCAACGGTCGGCACCTACCAAAGCAGAACGCCGTTCCGACAGATCGCAGGAAACTGTCGAAGGCGGGGTGGGTCCGGTTGAGGGGGCGTGAGCCGCATGGATGCGGCGACCGAGCCTACATGGGTGAGGGCGCTTTGCTTGCGAAGCACTGCTTCGCAAGCGCCCGAACGCACAGCCGCCAGCGGCTGGGCCGGGCCCCGGAGGGGGACTTGCAGCGTCCCCCTCAACCGGACCCACCCCGCCAACCCACGGGAAGCCAGCTTTTGACGTTGACGTTGCTCCGGCTTGTAGCGGGTGCAGGGCTGCAAAGCCCTGCAACAAAACCCTCCTTGACCGTAGCCCGTCCGCCACGGAGAATTCCGCGACTAATTCTCATTTGCTGTTGCGCAGGATGCGGGCGGCAGCCTTCCAGGCCCTCCTCCTTCCATGTTCAAGAACGTCCTGTTCCAACTGCACTGGCTGCTGGGCATCACCGCCGGTGCCGTATTGGCCGTGATGGGCCTCAGCGGCGCCGTGCTGTCCTTCGAGGACGAACTGCTGCGGGCGGCCAATCCCGGCTTCGCCGAAATCGCCGAGCACCATGCCGACGGCCAGCTTCCGCTTGAACTCAGCGAGCTGGTGCCGCTGCTGCAGGCCGGCGGTGATCGCCCCCTGCAGCGCCTGCGCGTGGACGCCACCGGGCAGCGGCCCTCGGTGGCACGCTTCGCCGGTGGCAAGGAACACTGGGTCTACTTCGACCCGTACAGCGGCGAGCGCTTCAGTGCCTTGCGTGGGCAGGCGTTCTTCGATTTCGTCGAGGACCTGCATCGCCACCTCGCCGCCGGCGAGCGCGGCAAATGGATCACGGGCAGCTGCGCCATCGCGCTGCTGTTCTTCACCCTGTCCGGGCTGTATCTGCGCTGGCCGCGACGCTGGTGGCACTGGCGCAGCTGGCTGGCGGTGGAATGGAAACGCAGCGGCCGTGGCTTCCTGTGGAGCCTGCACTCGGTGGTCGGCACCTGGGTGCTGCTGATCTACCTGATGAGTGCGCTGACCGGCCTGTGGTGGTCCTTCGACTGGTATCGCAGTGCCGCCAATACGCTGCTGGGCGTCGCACCGGTCGCCAAGCACAAGGTCGCCACCGGCGCCGCCCTGAACCTGGAGCGCATCGAAGCCACGCTGTATGCCCTGCCCGGCGTGCACACCGGCTACATCGACCTGCGCCTGCCGGAAAAGCCTGGCCAGGCGCTCAACGTGCGGGTGATGGCTGGCGATCCGTCACAGCGCGGTGGCCACCATGACCGTGCACATGATCTGCTGCAGCTGGATCCGGCCAGCGGGGCAATCCTCGATTCGCGCCCCTACGCGCGCCAGGGCGCCGGCGCGCAGCTGGCCACCAGCGTGTTCGCATTGCACTCGGGCAGCTACTTCGGCATGCCCGGGCGTGTCGTGGTGATGCTCAGCAGTCTGGCCATGAGCCTGTTCTTCATCACCGGCTGGATGCTGTACCTGGACCGCCGCCGCAGCCAGCGTGCCGCGCGCGGGCTGCGCCGGTCGCTGCCGGTTGCCACCGATGATGGCCGCGCACCTTGGCTGGTCGTGCATGCCAGCCAGAGCGGGCTGGGCGAGCAGCTGGCCTGGCGTGCCGCCGCGCAGCTGCAGGCCGCTGGCCATGGCGTGCAGGTACTGCCATTGGCCCGGGTCGATGCCACGCAGCTCGCGCGCACTGCGCAGGCATTGTTCGTGCTGAGCACCTTCGGCGATGGCGAGCCGCCGGATGCGGCACGGGGCGCTGCGCGGCGGCTGCTGGCACAAGCGCCCGATCTGTCGGGCCTGCAGTTCGGCCTGCTCGCCCTGGGTGACCGCCAGTACCCGCATTACTGCGGCTTTGGCCGCCAATTCGATGGCTGGCTGCTGGGCAACGGCGCACGTGCGCTGTTCGAGCGCATCGATGTCGATGCCGCCGCGATACCGGCGCTGCGCCAGTGGCAGCAACATCTCGGCGCGCTGACCGGCATCGCCACCGATGACAGCGTGTTGCCGGCCGCGACGCAGATGCACGAGTGGCGCCTGCTCGGCCGTGACCGCCTCAATCCAGGCAGCATGGGCGGCGCCATCTGGCGCATCCGTCTTGCGCCACCGGCCGATGTGCAGTGGCAGGCGGGCGACATCCTGCACATCGCGCCCCGCCACAACGCGCGGTACGCCGCTGCGGTGCTGAAGGCACATGGGCTGGATCCCCAGCAGCCGTTGCTGATTGACGGCCAGCCGCGCACGCTGTTGGCGCTGGCCAGCGAGCGCGAGCTGCCCGATGCCGATGCTGCGCTGGCGGTGCAGGATGCCCGCCTGTGGCTGGCAGGGCTGCCACTGCTGCCGGGGCGCGAGTACTCCATCGCATCCTGTACGGATGACGGTGCGGTCGAGCTGGTGGTACGGCTGGTCCATGACGAAACCGGACGCACCGGCCTGGGTTCGGGCTGGCTGTCGCTGCATGCGCCGGTCGGTGCCAGCATCGTGGCCCGCGTGCACCGCAACCCCGGTTTCCATCGCGTTGGCGGTGCGCCGATGGTGCTGATCGGCAATGGCACCGGCATCGCGGGCCTGCGCAGCCTGCTGCGCGAAGCCGCGCATGCAGGTGAGCACGGGCACTGGCTGCTGTTCGGCGAACGCCAGCGCGCGCACGACTTCCTGTTCGCCGATGAGATCGAAGCGTGGCAGGCCGATGGCCATCTCGCGCGGGTGGACCTGGCGTTCTCGCGCGATGGTGAGGGCGGTTATGTGCAGGATCGCCTGCGTGCAGCAGCCGATGCCCTGCGCGACTGGATGCAGCGTGGTGCGGTCATCCACGTCTGCGGTTCGCTGCTGGGCATGGCCGAAGGCGTGGACCGGGTGCTGCGCGAAGCACTGGGTGATGAAGAAGTGGAAACGCTGCTGGAGACCGGGCGCTACCGTCGCGACGTGTATTGAGCCACAAGGGTAGTGCCGGCCAGCGGCCGGCACTACCGGAGCACGATCAGGCCGCAGCGCGCGCCTGTGGCATCGACTGCAACTGGAACGCGCCCACCGCTTCGGCCAGCGCGTGTACCTGCGCCTGCATCTGCGCGGTGGAGGCACCAGCCTCTTCCACCAGGCTGGCGTTGCGCTGGGTGCTGGCTTCCATCTGCACGATGGTCTGCTTCACCTGCGCGATGCCGGCATGCTGGTCCTGCGATGCACTGCGGATACCGGCCAGCAGCTCGGCCAGCTGCTGCACGCTGCCAACGATCTCGCCCATCGTGATGCCCGCCTGCTCGACCTGCTGGTTGCCCTGGCCAACACGCGCCACCGAATCCTCGATCAGTCCTTTGATCTGCTTGGCCGCTTCGGCACTGCGCTGGGCCAGCAGGCGCACTTCCGCAGCCACCACGGCGAAGCTGCGGCCCTGCTCACCTGCGCGCGCGGCTTCCACCGCGGCATTCAGCGCGAGGATGTTGGTCTGGAAAGCGATGCCATCGATCAGCTGGGTGATGTCGCCGATCCGCCGCGAGGCCTCGCTGATGCCATGCATGGTCGCGACCACCTGGCCGACGGCCTCGCCACCGCGCTGGGCCACCGCGGCCGCCCCCTGCACCAGGGCATCGGCGCGGCCCGCGGCATCGGCGTTGCGGCCAACGGTGTCGGTCAACTCGTGCATCGACGCTGCCGTCTCTTCAAGGTTGGCCGCCTGCTGTTCGGTACGCTGCGACAGATCATGGTGACCGGCAACGATCTCACCCACACCGGTGTCGAGGCTGGACGTCGCCTGCTGGATGCGGGTGACGATGCGGCCCAGTTGCGCGACCGTGGCGTTGGCATCGTCGCGCATGCGTGCGAACACGCCCTGCAGCTCACCTTCCATGCGCACGCTGAGGTCACCACGGGCCAGCGCCGCCAGAAGCGCCTGCAGATCGCCGAGGTTGGTCTCGAAGGTCGCCAGCAAACGGTTGATGCTGGTCGACAACGTGCGCACGAAGCCCTGTTTTCCCTCCAGCGCGATGCGGCCGTGCAGGTCGCCATGTGCGGCGGCGTCGACCAGTGCTGCCACTTCGGTTTCCAGCAGCGTTTCCAGCGCGCGGCTGCGCCACTCCACTGCCACGCCGAGGAAATGCCCTTCGTCGGTGATGGCATTGGCGATCAACTGATAGCGGACGCCGGCATGACCGATCTCGCGCTCCTCGCGCTGGCGCACGCCAGCCAGGCTGGCCAGTGCCGGATGCAGGCGTACCGCATCGCTCCCCACCAGATCTTCAAGCCGGAGTGCAAGCTGCTCCAGCAGCGCCGGATTGGCGTACGCCACCAGGCCTTCGGCATCAATCACCATCAAGCCGGCCTGTGCGCTGTCCAATGCCTGGCGCACGCGGGTGTTGCCGCGGGCCACCGCACGCTCGGTCTCGATGCGCGCGCGCAGGCGCTGCTGCATGTCGACCAGGCGCTGGGCCAGCTGGCCGATTTCATCGTTGGCGTTGTAGACGCGCAGGGTGGTGTCGAGGCGGTCGTCGGCGATGTCGCTGGCGAAACGCAGGGTGTCCTGGATCGGCTGGCGCACCGCACGTAGCACCAGCACCAGGCTGGTGATCAGCACGCCGGCCACCAGCAGCAGGGTCAGTGCGAACACCACGCTCATGGTGCGCGCGCCGGCCTGCTGGCGTGCCTGCGCCCTGGCCAGCGCCGCCACCTGTGCCTGCTGGAATGCGGCCAGCGCCGGCGCTACGCCCGTGGCGGTATCCAGCAGCGACTGCGCTTCCACATCCAGGCCGACGCGGGCAGCGGTATACCCCAGCAGTGCGGCCTGATACGCCTCCATCCCGGTGCGCAGGGTGTCCCGCACATCCGCAGGCAGGCCCGCCAGCGCGAGGTCGAACGGCAGCTTCTCCTCGCTGGCGCGGTCGGCGTGGGTGGAATCACCGTCGAGCAGCAGCAGTGCCTCCTGCCTTCGCATCGTCTGCAGGGACAGCGCCAGCGCGGGCCGCTGCTGCACATCCACCTGCGCCTGCAGGGTGTCGGCGGCCTGCTGCAGCTGCGCAGCGAGGCCGGCATCACCACGGCCCATCTCGTCGACCCGTTCGAACAGGGCGGCCACACCCTGCGAGAACGCATCGGCGGCTTCGGTCAGCGCCTGCAGGGCCTTGCGCCGGCCAGCATCCATCGGCATCGCGCGCAGCGCCTGCAGATCGGTCTGCAACGCCTTCTGCGTGGCCAACAGCTGCGCGCGGTCGGCATCATCGAAACTGCGTGCATACTGGGTCTGCAGGCGACGCGCTTCGGCCACCCGCGTGGACAGGCTGGCAGCCAGATCGCTGCCGCGCTGGTAGCTGGCCTGGCTGCGCGCAGCCAGTGCGTTGGCATGGCCAGTCCAGGCGTAGACAGCAGCGATCGCCACCAGGCCCAGGCCGCAGATCCACAGTGTGGCCTTGAGCTTGTTGGCCACGCTGAGCCGATGTGGCTGCAGCCAGCGCAGCAGCCCGGGGGACGCCGAGTGCAACGCAGCAAGGCGCGTGCGCAGGGACCGGAGGTGGGGGACAACGGCCGACATGACAGACTCCAGGCGGAAAGACGCACCTGTATCGGCCTGACTCAGGACAACTTTAGCGCTTTCTTCGTCTGCGTCCCCCCCATCGCTGGTGGACGCGGCCTTTGTACCGGGTGCAGGCGACGGAGGCATGACACGGCCGCCGCGCTTGACCTCAACCCCGGTTGGGGGAGCACAGTGGACATCCCTCCCCCGCCCGGTGTCTCCATGACGACGCTCGATGTCCCCCGCTACCTGCAGCGCCTGCAGCTGGATGCACCGCCACCGCGGACCCTGGCCGGCCTGACCCTGCTGCAGCAGCGCCACAACGCACTGCTGCCCTTCGAGACCCTCAGCTGCCTGCTGCGCGATGCGGTGCCGATCGACCTGGACAGCGTGCAGCGCAAGCTGCTCGACGAGCGCCGCGGTGGTTACTGCTTCGAACTCAATGGCGGGTTGCTGGCGCTGCTGCAGGCATTGGGCTTCGATGCGCAGCCATTGAGCGCGCGGGTACTGCTGGCCGCCCAGGACGGCGAACTGACCGCGCGTACCCACCTGCTGCTGCGCGTGAACGTAGACAGCGACGATTGGCTGGTGGATGCCGGTTTCGGCAGCCTGACCCCGACCGTGCCGCTGCGCCTGCATGATCCGCAGCCGCAGGCCACGCCGCACGAACGCTATCTGCTGCAGCGCCTGCACGACGAGGGTGATTTCGTGCTGTCGGCCGAGTCCAACGATGGTTGGCGGGCGATGTATCGGTTCGACCTGCAGGCGCCAGCACCGATCGACAACGTGGTGGGCAACTGGTACGTGTGCACCCATCCCGATTCCAGTTTCCCCGGGCAGCTGCGCGCGTCGCTGACCGGGCCGGACTGGCGCCGCACCATCGGCAGCGGCAGCTACACCGAGTATCGCCCCGGGCAGGCACCGGACAAGCGCCCGCTGCATGATGTGGGTGATGTGCGCGCCGTGCTGCAACAGCGCTTCGGCATGCAGCTACCGGACGACCCGCGACTGGACCCGGCCATCAATGACTGGCTGCAGCGCTCGCGCGCCGCGACCTTGTAGGGCCGAGCCCATGCTCGGCTGAGCTGGAGCGGCTGGGCCAACAGCAGCCGAGCGTGGTCTCGGCTCTACAGAGCTGCGCGCGCCTGCAGCGCAATGCGGTTGCCTTCGCTGTCGCGGATCTCGGCCACGCGCCAGTCGCCCGCATCGGCGGGTCCGAAGCACAGCTCGGCGCCCGCTTGCAGTGCTCGCTCCAGGCTCGCATCCAGGTCATCGACGCCGATGTAGACGCGCGCCCCCTGTTCGGAAGGCCGGTAGTCCGCGCCGAGCACCAGCGCAATGCTGGCACCGGCGTCCTCATCGGAGAACGGCAGGTAGGCCATCCGGCAGTCGTGCAGCACCACAGGTTCGTCCACCGCGACCTGCAGCCACCGCTGGTAGAACGTGATGGCACGGTCCAGGTCACTGGCCGGGATTTCCACATGCAGGATCGGGTTCACTGGCACTCCTTGCTCGGTCCACTCAGATGATGCGCAGGGTAATCGCCTTCAGCACCGCACGGGTGCGATCGCGGGTGCCCAGCTTGTCGAGTATGGCGGACACGTAGTTCTTCACCGTGCCCTCGGCCAGGAACAGGCTGCGCGCGATCTCCTTGTTGCTGTAGCCACCGGCCAGCAAGCGCAGGATCGCCACCTCGCGTTCCCCGAAGGTATCGGTGGGCGGTGCTTCATCGTGGAAGCGGTAGCGGGCGCGTACCGGCTCGGTGCTGACCGGCAGCAGCAGGGTTTCACCTGCGGCGACGCGCTCGATCGCCTCGCGCAGGTCTGCGGGTGCGGCGTCCTTGAGCAGGAAGCCCTGTGCGCCGGCCTCGCTGGCACGCAGCAGCAGGTCACTTTCATCAAAGGTCGTCAGCAGCAGCCACGGCGTGGCATCGCCGCGCGCGCGCAGCTGGCGCACTGCTTCGATGCCGTCCATCCCGGGCATGCGGATGTCACTGAGCACAACATCCACGCGCTGGGTGGACAGCGCGTCCAGCAACGCCTGGCCCTCCTCGGCCTCCAGCGCCACGTCCACGCCCAACCCCTGCAACAACGCACGCAGCCCGGCGCGGACCAGCGCCTGGTCGTCAGCCAGGGCAACACGGATCGCGCTGCCGTTCATGCCGGCACCCAGGCGGTCAGGTGCATGCCGCCCTGTGCGGTGCGGGCCAGTTCCAACTGGCCACGCACTGCGGCCAGGCGCTCACGCATGCCGGCGATGCCGTTGCCCTCGCGGATACGTTCGGCGCGCTGGCCGTCGTCACGGATGTCGATACGCAACCGGGAATCCTCCTCGTTGATCGTCAGCCATACGGTGTCTGCGTTGCCATGCCGGGCGGCATTGGTCAGCGCTTCCTGTACCAGGCGCAGCACGGTCTCGGCCATCAGCGGGTCAACCACGCGCACGCACTCGCCGATCTGCAGCTGCAGCTTCGGGCGCGGGAACGGCGCGGCCAGCGCGTGCAATGCGGTGGCCAGATCGAGGCCGCGATCATCGCGCATCGATTGCACCACCTGGCGGATGTCGGCCAGCAACTCGCCGGACAGCTGCTCGGCCAGCACCAATCCTTCGCGCCCGGCCAGCACAGGGTCGGCCGCAAGGGCACGCAGGTTCAAGCGCATCGCGGTGAGCTTGTGCCCGGCCACATCGTGCAGTTCGCGGGCCAGGCGCAGGCGCTCGGCGTCGCGTGCACTGTCGGCCAGCAGCGCGCGTGTCGCCAGCAGGTCGGCATTGACGCGGGCCAGGTCATCGCGGGCCAGCGCCGTGCTGCGGGCATAGTGTGCGGTCAGTGCGGCAAAGGCCTGGAAGCCGCCATAGAGCAGCACCACCAGCAGCGGCTGGCTGAAGCCGCTGTGGCGCAGCACGAGATACATGGCGAGGTTGGCCAGCAGTGCAACAGCCAGCACGAAGCGCGGTGGCCAATGCTCGGCCAGCTGCGCCACCAGCACCACCAGCAGTACCGGTGCGGTGCCGGTACGCGGCTGCAGCGCAACCAGCACGACCGCCAGCAACGCCTGCAACACCGCCGCGACAGCGCGCACGCGGGATGGCACCGACGCCCAGCCGTGCACCACGAACAGCAGCAGGAACACGGCAAGCAGCAGCAGGCTCAGCCCGGCACCGTTGCGCTGCACCGCGAATGACAGGCCCACCACCAGCACGGTGGCCAGGCCGGCGAGGCTGAGGGGACGCAACAGATGGCGGAACAGGCTGGGCATGGCCAGATGCTGACCGCCGCACACGCCGGCGGCAATGGGTCCGGCGCAGAAAGTGACTTCTGGCACGTCGAATCGATGACCACTGGCCCTGAACCCGGTGCAGCGCCGCACGCAGACTGGCGCCACACCGCCACACACACTTCCGGAGCCACTGCCATGATCCGCACCGCCCTGCTCAGCACCGCCCTGACTGCCCTGGCCCTCGCCGGCAGTGCCCACGCCGCCGACCTGGCCGTGACCGTGCACGACGTCCGTGTGCAGACCGGCACCCTGCGCGTTGCGCTGGTCGACAGCGCCGCTGCCTGGGACGGCAAGGCCAGGCCCGTGCAGGCCCAGCAGGCGGCGCCCAGCGGCGACAGCGCCCACTTCACGTTCAAGGGCGTTCCGGCCGGCAACTATGCCGTGCTGCTCACCCACGACGAGAACGACAACGGCAAGCTCGACACCAACCTGGTCGGGATGCCGGTGGAGGGCTACGGCTTCAGCAACAACCCGCAGGTGATGCGCAAGCCGACCTTCGACGAGGCGCGCGTCGACGTACCGGCCGCCGGCACCGCCATCGACATCACCCTGCGCTGATTCCTGCATCCAGACCCGAGGCCACCATGGACCGTCGCCGCTTCCTTCGTACCCTGCTCAGCAGCAGTGCCTGTCTGGCCCTGGGCACCACCGCGCTGCGCAGCGCTCCCGCCTTCGCCGGCGACCCGGCGCGGTTCGCGCAGGGCATGCAGGAACACCCTTGGCTGCTCGGCTGGCGCAGCGTCGGCAGCGAAAGCCTCGGTCCGGCCACCGTGCAGTTGCAGGGAAAGCTGCCGTCAGGCCTGGCTGGCACGCTGTACCGCAACGGTCCGGCGTGGACCGAGCGCGATGGCTTCCGCTACGACCACTGGTTCGACGGCGACGGCATGGTGCATGGCTGGCGCTTCAATGGTGATGGCAGCCTGACCCATCACGGGCGCATGGTTGCCACGCCGAAATTCACCCGTGAACAGAAGGCCGGCCGCTTCCAGTATCCGGCCGCCGGCACCAGCATTCCCGGTGCGCTGGCGGTACGCAACAACGATGATGCCAACGTGGCCAACACCTCGGTGACGATGATCAATGGCCGCCTGTTCGCCCTGTGCGAATCCGGTTCGGCGTTCGAAGTGGACCCGGATTCGCTGCAGACGCTTGGCCCTGTCACCTGGCGTCCGGACCTGGCGGCGCTGCCGTTCTCGGCGCACCCGCTGACCGACCACGACGGGAGCCTCTGGAACTTCGGCTCGATCAGCCTGATGGGGGGCCATGGCCTGCTGGTCTGGCACATCGGTGCGGACGGCCAGCTGCGCAGCGCAAATGTGATCGAAACACCCGAGCATGGCTACCTGCATGCCTTCGCGATGACCGACCAGCACCTGGTGTTCGTGATGATGCCGTTCGATTTCACCGGCGCAGGTGGCAGCTTCTTCGAGCGCATGCAGTTCGCACCGCAGCGTCCGGTGCGCATCGCGGTGGTCGCCAAGGATGCGCCGGACAAGGCGCAATGGTTCGAGGCCCCGTTCGCGGCGATCTACCACTTCGGCGACGCGTTCACCCGCGATGGCGGCATCGTGCTGCGCGCAGTGCGCCACGACGACATCAACGAGGCGCGCTCGCCGATGAAGGAAGCGATGGCCGGTGATGGCGCACACGCGGCCAACAGTGGCGCCAGCCTGGTCGAGCTGCATCTGGACCTGCGTCGTGGACAGGCCCGCTGGCAGACGTTGGGCATCAGCGCGGTGGAGTTCCCGTTGTTCGACCCGCGCTCGGCGAACACACGTGGCGCACGGCTGTATGCGCCGACCATCGACGGCACGGCCACTGCGCCGTACTTCAACGCGGTGGCCGCGTTCGAGATCGAGCACGGGCGCCGCCAGCTCTGGAACTACGGGGCGGACATCATGGCCGAAGAGCATGTGTTCGTACCGCGCCCGGGCAGCCGCAACGCCGATGACGGCTGGCTGATCGGCACCCTGCTCGATCCGGTGAACCAGCGCAGCGGTCTGGCCGTGCTGGATGCGCGCCATGTGGATGACGGTCCGCTGGCCCAGGCGTGGCTGCCGTATGCGGTGCCACTGGGCTTCCACGGCACCTTCGCCGCGCGCGGCTGAGTCCACGCCACGCGGACACCGTTGTTGGCATGCTGGGTCTCCCCTGCCCCGTGGAGTCCTGCATGTCCCTGGCCGACCACCGACGTACGCTGGCACCGCACGGTTTCCTGCGCGTGGCGATCAACCTGGGCAACCCGGTGCTGGCACAGGGCGATGCGCGCTCACCGCGCGGCCCCTCGCTGGAACTGGCTACCGCGTTGGCGCAACGGATGGGGGTGCAGGCACGCTTCACCTGCCACGATGCCGCAGCCTCGGTGGTCGCCGCAGCGGGCGAAGACGGCTGGGATCTGGCCTTCCTGGCGATCGATCCGGCGCGTGCCGACCGCATCGCCTTCAGCGCTCCGTATGTGGAGATCGAAGGCACTTACCTGGTGCGCGAAGACAGCCAGGCGCAGCAAGTGGCCGACCTCGACCGCAACGGACTGCGCATCGCGGTGGGGCGTGGCGCGGCCTATGACCTGTTCCTGAGCCGGGAACTGCGCCATGCCACGATCGAGCGGGCGGACACCTCGGCAGCGGCCATCGCCCTGTTCGACCAGCACGGCCTGGATGCCGCCGCCGGTGTACGCCAGCCGCTGGCGGCCTGGGCGAAGGCACATCCCGGCCATCGGGTGCTGGCCGATCGCTTCACCGCGATCCAGCAGGCAGTGGCGGCACCGGCCTCACGCCCCGCCGATGCGCTGCGGGCGCTGTTTGAGGAAGTGGAAGCGATCAAGGCGGGCCCGTTGCTGGAGGAAGCGTTCGCGCGTGCCGGGCAGGCGGTTACCCTGGTGCAGTGACTGTAGAGTCGAGATCGAGCACCGCGCGGCGTTACAGATGCGCGTCCGCCATGTGCTGCACATGCTCGGCGGCCTGCGCATGCAGCCAGTCGCGGAACGCGAGGAAGCCGCGATGGCTGGCCGAGCGCTGCGGGTACACCAGCCAATGCGGCCACGCCGTCTTCAGGCGCTGGCTGGACAGCACGACCAGCTGGCCGGATTCCAGCAGCAGGCGTGCCCGGGTCACCCGGCCAAGGGCCACGCCTACGCCATCCAGTGCGGCGCGATGGTGCGCCTCCGAATCATCCAGCACCGCCACGAAGCGCGATGGCGGGCTCTGCCCGCTCAACGCGAACCAGGCGCCCCACGCGCCGTCGGGATCACCGAGCAGCGGCCACTGGGTCAGCGGTACACGGTCGATGCCCCCCATGCGCTCGATCAGCGCGGGGCTCGCCATCGGCACCAGCCACTCGTCGAACAGCGGTTCCACCACCAGGCCCGGCCATTGCCCGCTGCCCAGCCGCAGCGCGGCGTCGAACTGGCGCTGCCGCTCGAAATCAATCAGGCGCTCACTCGACTGCAGGTTGATCTCGATCTGCGGATGCTCAGCCACGAAGTGACCCAGGCGCGGCACCAGCCAGGCCGATGCCATCGATGGCACCGCACTGATCGTCAGCACGTGCTCGGCACGCGCGGCATAGGGCTGGAAGGCTTCGTTTATCGCATCCAGATGCGGCCCCACCTGCTCGAGCAGGCGCTGCCCCTCAAGGGTAAGGGTGATACCACGCGGCTGGCGGATCAGCAGCGGCTGCCCGAGCCGTTCTTCCAGCTGCCTCATCTGGTGGCTGAGCGCGCTGACGGTCAGGTTCATCGACGCCGCCGCGCGCGACAGGTTGCCAAGCCGGGCGGCAGCCACGAAGCCCTGGAGGGCATGGAGCGGAGGGCGGGACATAAGGCTTGAAATTCTCTCAAGTCATGCTTGCGGAAATGTCGCTTTTTGCCCGTCCATGCTGCCCGTATCGTGCAATCCACTCAAGTGGAGGCACGCTCATGAACATCTTCGGCGGCTTGTTGTTCCTGCAGGGCCACGTGGCCAGCGCCGAGCTGGCACGCCAGCTGGCCAGCCCGTCCACACCTGCCCCGCAGTGCGCGCGGCAACCGGCCGCGCCGGTTCAGCCGCCGCGAGCCCGTTGAACGCTCCTCAACCTGCATACCAGCGTTGGACGTGTTCAGGCAGCCACGGGATCGGATCGATGTCCAATGCCTGACAACCGTCGAGGGTGTCACGCAGCGCTCTTTCGCCGGGGCCACCGGGGATCCGCAGGCCTTCCTCTTCGGGAAGCTGCGCCGCAGCCCAGTCGTGCAGCCGGTCCATGCGCAGGCGAAGCGCGGCTCGCAGCCACCCCTTCAGTGGATAGCAGCGATAGCCCTGTTCGCCCAGGCCGGCAACCGCAAGCGACAAAGCGTGGTTGGCACCACGTACCCATTCGGTGCGGCCTCCAGCCTTGTCCTGGACCGTCATCGGCGCCGGCGCGCGGTGCGCCTTGAACGGCGAACGCAGCTGCAGCTCCAGATCCCGCGCATCGCGCTCGCTTTCCGCTTCCACCAGCGCACCGGCGTCGAGATCGAAGAACTCGAACCAACGCCGGTGCAATGCGCTGATGCGCCCAAGCGGATCACGTGAGAAACCAATCTTCGCGTAGTCTTCCCACGCACAGGGGAAGACGTAGGCGAAGACACGACCGTCGATGCGGATATCCGACTGCATGTGCGCAGGCTGCCTCGACAACAGCCCGCGTGCAACCGGGCGTTACCGTGGACGCTGCAGCGCTTCCTGCACTGCGGCAGCCACGTCGGTATTGTCGATGTAGCTGCCGTCGTTCCAGCGCACGTGCTGACGGTAGCCGGCATCGACGCCCCGCACGCGCTTGCCCAGCAGCTCCGCGCCGGCGCCCCTCGCCCACAGCGGCACCAGCGCGTTGGAGTGGTTGCCGGTGGGGCGGAAGCTGATTCCGGGCATGCGGCCGCGACCGTTGTTGCGTACCGGCGCGAAAGCCACGTTCTGTGCATCCGGGCCCATCGGCATGCTGTTGTCGTGGTCGGTGGTGACGATCAACAGGTTGCGCTCCCAGCCACCGTTGCGCTCGATCCAGTCGACCACCGCCGCCACCGCGTCATTGAACTCCACGGTTTCTTCGATCAGCCGGCCATGCTGCGGCTGATCGCTGCACTGGCCGTAATGCCATTCGGTGCCGCACGCACTGGTATGTGCGGCCCAGTCGGTGGCGCCGCCTTCCACCATCAGGAACAGCCCCTTGGACGAGCGCTGCTGCAGGAACTGCAGTGCGCCACGCGTCATGGTCGCCAGATCAGGCACGTTGTCGATCTTCCTCACTCCCGAGGGCGTGGCTGCATCCTTGCCCAGCACCTGCAGCTGGCGCGCCTGCTGCAGTGTGTTGGCCACGCGCGGTACACCGATCAGCGGCCTGTCGGCCGGCAACCGTCCCTGCGCCAGTGCGGCGAACGCTTCCTTGCTGCGGATCAGGCGCCACGGTCCCGCCGGATTGCCGCCGATGGTGCTGCCCGCTTCCAGCTGCTGCCAATCCTGCTGCGACACCCACTCCCATGGATTCGCACAGCCCTCCGCCTTCGCGGCGTCCGTACCTTCATGGCAGGCGCGGCCGTCGACGCTGTAGCCCGGGCCGCCCGTGCCCATCACCAGGTCCATGTGGCCCTGCGCCAGCATCTGATGTGCGATGGCGTGATAGTTGCTGCGCGATTCGTTCTGCGCCGCGAACGCGGCCGGCGTGGCATGCGCGAACGGCACCGAGGTGACCACGCCAGTGGCCATGCCCAGGCGCTTGGCGCGCAGCGTATTGAACTCGACCGGCTGGCCATCGTTGTTGAAGTTGATGGCGTTGTTGTAGGTCTTGATCCCCGAGGACAGCGCAGTGCCCGCCGCCGCACTGTCGGTAGCCACCGCGGCCAGGTACTGGTAGCCCGCAAAAGGCAGGTCCAGCGCAGGAACCGGCGCGTCATCCCAGGCCTTGCCCGGGTCGTAGCCAAGCGTCTGCGCGTTGTCACCGGTCGGCTGGCTGCTCGCGTTCAACGGAAAGGTGGTCACCGCCAGGCGCAGTGGGAAATCCGCATAGGGTGCGCCTTCACGGCTGCCGTACTGCCAGTAGGCGGCGGCGTCCCAGGTACCCCAGCCGGCACCGTCGTTGATCATCACGATCACATTGAGCGGACCGGCTTCGGCGCTGGAAACAGCCTCGGCGCGCAGGTTGGGCTGGCAACCGCCAAGTGCGGCCAGCGCGAGCAGCAACGAAGAATGAAGCCAGCGGCGTGGAATGCGTGCAGTCATCGGATGTCCCGTCGGGCCATCGGCGGCCCACAATGGCGATACGTTATATCGTTTCAATATTTCAGCTTCGTGCAGCCGCCGCACACTATCCTCCAGGGTCCCCGCTACCATCGTCGCTTCCATGCCGTCTCCTGCTCCTGCGCGTGCACCGCTGTCGTCCATCACCCTCGATGCGGCAACTTTCGCGGTGATTCACCAGCACAACGCGGATATCGCCAGGCAGCCGGCCTCGCTGACCAAGCTGATGACCGCCTACGCGGCTTACGAATGTGTCGAGGAGCGCGGGCGCTCGTGGGGCGACGAAGTCACCATCGCCGCCGGCGACGTGCATGCGGTTGCCGACGATGAAACGCGCATGGGCCTGGTGCCCGGCGAAACGGTCACGCTCGCGCGCCTGCTGGAAGGGTTGATGATCGTCTCCGGCAATGACGCGGCGCTGGCCATCGCGCGCCACCTGGACGGATCGCAGCCTGCGTTCCTGGAGCGCATGAACCGGCACGCACGCCAGCTCGGCCTGCGCAGCAGCTGGTTCGCCAGCGTCTCCGGCATCACCACGCCGCACCATGCATCCAGCGCGCGCGACATGGCAGTGCTGGCCGCCTGCCTGCTGAATGACCATCCGCAGATACTGGCAATCACCGCGCAGCGCGCGTTCGTGCATGGCAGCTTCAGCCGCAACAACCAGAATGCGCTGCTTGGCGATGATGGCGTGGATGGATTGAAGACCGGCTACACCCAGGCAGCAGGCTTCTGCCTGGCCGCCACCGTATGCCGGGCAGTGCCCGGGCGGGATCAGCCGGTACGCCTGATCACCGTGGTATTGGGTTCTGAAAGCCGCGACGCGCGCGATGCCCTAGTGCGCGATCAGCTGGCGGCAGGATTCGCCACGCTGGCCAGCAGCACTGCCGGGGCCTGACGCCCGAAGCGGCTCAGCGCCGCTCGACCGTCGCCACGATCAGCCGCTGCAGCTCGGCCTCGGCGTTGGTCTTGTCCAGCGCGCCTGCCGCCACGGCTTCGGACAGGGCTTCAGCCGCACCGAGAATCGCCCAGCGCCCAGCAAGTGGCACCGTGCCATCGGCGGCAAACGGACCCAGCCATATGTTGCAATTGTCGATGAAGTCCTGCTGGTAACGCCGCCGCACCTCGTGCAGTTCCGGCGCTCCCACCAGCGCGGCGAGGATGCCCTGCACTTCACTGCCCTGGCTGAGGATGCAGTCGATGTAGCCGGAGCCGATGGCCGCCGCACGGTCGGCCAGCTGCGCGCGGGCGCGGCCGATACGCTCGTGGAAGACCACCGTCTGCCGCCCGTCATAGTCATCGTAGAGCGCGGCCAGCAGGCCGTTGCGGGTCACGAAGTGATCGTAGGCCACCGGCTTGGTCACACCGGCCGCCTCGGCCAGCCGTCCCAGCGTCAACGCGTCGGTGCCTTCTTCACCCACCAGCGCCCAGGCCACGTCCAGCAACTGGCGGGCGCGTTGCTCGCGGGTCAATCGGCGGCGCGTGGGAGCGGCGTTGGCGGGCATCGGCGGAACACGGCGATCAGCGCATCGGAGTGCCTATTTTACGGCCGATCGCCAGCGCGGTCTGCAGATGCGCTCCAGCCGCACCGGTATCGGCATCCAGCAGCAGGTCGGACGTCAGCACGCGTGCGCCACAGTAGTCGAAGATGCCCATGTCGATCTGCGTCTTCATCGCCGCATCGTAGCCGCGTCGTTCGACCATCGCTGCATCGGCACCGCCCAGCCCCACCAGATGCACGTTCAGGCGCTGCAGCTTCTTCACCAGCTTGCCCTGCGCATCCTGTGCGTAGGCCCATTCGTTGGTGAAGACACGGTCGATCCAGCCCTTCAGCAGTGCCGGGAACGACCACCAGTACAACGGGAACACCAGCACCAGCGTATCGGTGGCCTCCAGCCGTGCGTGCTCGGCGGCGATGTCGGCCGGTACCGCGCCGGTGCTGCGGAACAAGGCTTGGTCCTGAGCGTTGAAGCGCGGATCGAAGCCTTCGGCCATCAGATCGGCGTAGGCCACGGTGTTGCGGGCGTCGGCAGCATTGATGGCATCGCCGATGCGATGCGCCATCGCATGGGTCAGCGAACCGGGTTCAGGGTGGGCGATGACAATGAGGCTGTGCATGGGGGGTCTCCAGAAATCAATACCTACCAATAGTAAGTAGTGATTTTCGGGATACCAGCGCCATCGATGGGACGCTGTTTTCGCATCCACCGTATAGTGCGGCGGTGCCCTGTGAGACACCCGAACATGGATCGACGCCTGCCCCTGACGATGCTGATGCTGCTGTCGCTGTTGCTGTTGCTGCCATCCGCCTTCGCAGGTGAACTCAGTCCCAGTGATGCGAAGGCTCTGCGCGAAGATGTGCGCGCCATGATGGCTGCATACGCCCGCGGCGATGCGGACTTCCTCATCGAACGTACCCATCCCAGCCTCAAGCGACTGGCCGGCGGCGATGACGCCTTCCAGGCGATCACCCGTGATGCGTTGAAGAAGCAGCACAACGCCGGTGTAGTGATCATCAGCGAAGATGTAGGTGTGCCGACCCGGACCTATGCTGCCGGAGAGGAAGAAGTCTGCTTCGTGCCACGCCAATCCCTGATACGGGTGCGTGAAACCCCAATGCGCAGCACCACGTTCATGGTGGCCGTGCGCCGCGTTGGTGGTTCCGGCTGGACGTATCTGGATGGCACCGGGCTGCAGGGCAATCCAAACCTGCTTCGCCAACTGCTGCCAGCGCTGGAACCCGACGTGACCTTACCCAAGCGGGAGATCGAGGCGCTGTAGTCGCCGGCCCCTCCCGCCTTGCACGGCGTGGATCTAGCGGAACAGCGCGTTCAAGGCAGCCCCGGAGGCCGCCTGCTGCAGGCCATCGAAGCGTCCGTCCTGCACGATCGGCTGTGCCGCCTGCATCAACCCGCCCCACGCAGCACGGGCCAGCGCGCCGCCCAGGCTGACCCGGCGCACGCCGAGCGCGGCGATGTCCTGCAGGCTCAGCGACGTCGGTCCACCGACCAGCAGGTTCACCGGCTTCGACCCGGCAGCGGCGACCACCGCGCTGATCTGCTCGCGCGTGCTGATGCCAGGTGCATACAGCACGTCGGCACCGGCCTCTGAGTAGGCACGCAGGCGCTGCAGGGTGTCCTGCAGATCCGGCACGCCAACGAAGAAGTTCTCGGCGCGGCCGACCAGCAGCACGTCGCCACCCGCGCGGTCGATGGCTGCACGGGCAGCGCGCAGGCGCTCGACCGCCTGGTCGATCGGACGCAGCGGTGCATCGGCCACGCCGCTGGCATCCTCGATCGACAATGCCGCAATGCCGGTGTCGATCGCCGCGGCCACCGCCTCCTGCACCGCCTGCGGCGTGGCGCCGAAGCCATCACCGAAGTCGGCATTCAACGGCAATGGGGTCGCTGCCGCCATCACGCGCAGATGCGCCAGCGTGGACTGCAGCGAAACCGCTCCGTCCGGCCGTCCTTCGCTCCAGGCGCAGCCGGCACTGGTGGTGGCCAGTGCCTGGAAGCCCTGCCGCTGCAGGTAGCGGGCACTGCCCACATCCCACGGGTTGGGCAGCACGAAGCAACCCTGCGCGTGCAGCTGGCGGAAGAACGCGCGCTTTTGCTGTGTGTCGGCATCGGGCGAGATCATGGAAGGGCTCCGGGGCGGCAGACCTGCACCCTAGCCCGCCCAGCGGCCATGCTCAACGACAACGGGGCGCACCTGCATGAGGTGATGCCCCCTGCTTATTGGACGCTGTGGATGCGGGTGCCCGAGCGTGCTTGCCTGCCCACACGATGCCGCCACGGAGCCCTTCATGCACCCGGACCCGCAGACCCTCACCGACGCCGGCGATGATGACGCCCACTGGGCCGACCTGCTGTCGCCGGCACGGCGCCGCCTGATCGCTTCGGCGGGTCTGGCCGCTGGCGGCCTGGCCAGTGCCTCGACCGCCGCCGCAGCACCGCGCGGCAACGACGCGGTGAATACCACCGAGCCTGGCCGCCCCGGCTTCCGTGCCATCGTGCCGCCAGCACCGGAAGGGCGCAGCCCCTGGGGCCAGGCCACGGCCAGCGAACCGACCCCGCGCCCGGCCAGCGTGCGTCCCGGCGAGGCCACCCTGCCCGTGACCCCACGCGCCTACACCGACATCAAGAGCTATCACGCGCACATCTACTTCGACGAGGACAGCTTCGAGAAGGCTGCGCTGCTGCGGCGCTGGGCGGCCGAGCGCTTCCCGGTGGAGCTGGGCAACTGGAACCTGGAACCACGCGGGCCGCACGTCACCCCGTCGTTCTACTTCGGCTTCACCAACGACCTGCTGCCGGTGCTGGTGCCCTGGCTGCAGCTCAACAGCCTGGGCCTGACCATCCTGATCCACCCCAATACCGGTGATGGCCGCGCCGACCACCTGTATTACGCGTTGTGGGTAAACCGCGCGCAGCCGGTGAATGCCTACAACTGGCCGGCACCGAAGCCTGGGGAACGGGAGCCGCTGGAAGAGGTGTTCCCGAACGTGGTGCCGACGGTGCCGCTGGAGACGTGAGCGGGGCGTGGCGGGGGACAGTAGGTGTGCGGCACACCTTGGGCTGCCCCTCGGTGGGTGCGTGGCGTGCTGCGTACCGAACGTCCTCCATCCACGCATGGCGTGGATCTACTGACCGGTAGCCTCGTCAGCGCGTGGCGTGGATCTACCGCAGCACCGCCCATGACAGCATCAGCCCTGCCCATGCCTGCCGCCATCGTCGGCCTACGTGCATGCATCCCCGGTCTGCGAGCCATTCAGCGCGCCTTGATCCAGCGCCCGCCATACGGCCACAAGCGCTCCGGCAGATTTCAAACGTTCGATTGAAACGCTGCAAACTTCGCCGAACTGGACAGCATCCGCCGGTTCCGCCAGACTGCCGCCCTTTCCCGTCTTCCGGATCCCATGGCGAAGCTGCTGGTCCTGCACGGCCCCAACCTCAACCTGCTCGGCACACGCGAGCCGGAGGTCTACGGCCACACCACGCTGGCCGACATCGACCAGGCCCTGGCCAGCCAGGCATCGGCCGCCGGGCACGCGGTGGAGAGCCTGCAGTCCAATGCCGAGCACGTGCTGGTGGACCGCGTGCAGGCCGCGCGCGACGACGGAACCGCTTTCATCCTGATCAACCCCGCCGCCTTCACCCACACCTCGGTTGCCCTGCGCGATGCGCTGGCCGCGGTGGCGGTGCCGTTCATCGAGATCCACCTGTCCAACCCGCATACCCGCGAACCGTTCCGCCAGCACAGCTACTTCAGTGACAAGGCGGTGGGCGTGGTGTGCGGCTTCGGTGCCGACAGCTACCGCTACGCGATGGACGCGGCGCTGCTGCGGGTATCCGCCACCTGATTGTCGACCCGGGCGCCCACGGCGCTCTCCTCACCTAGATAGAAACCAAAGAGGCCCTCATGGATCTGCGCAAAATCAAGAAGCTGATCGACCTGCTGGAAGAGTCGAACCTGGCTGAAATCGAAATCAAGGAAGGCGAAGAGTCGGTGCGCCTGTCGCGTGCCCCGGTGGCCGGCTATGCCGCCCCGGTCGCCGCCCCGGTGTACGCCGCTCCGGCCGCCCCGGCACCGCAGGCAATGCCGATGCAGTCGCCGACCGAAGCCTCCACCGGCGGTACCGCCAAGCCGGGCCCGGCACTGCCGGAAGGCCACGTGCTGCGCTCGCCGATGGTCGGCACCTTCTACGCGTCGTCCGCCCCGGACAAGCCGGCCTTCGTCACCGTTGGGCAGCAGGTCAAGGAAGGCGAGACCCTGGCCATCATCGAAGCAATGAAGATGTTCAACCCGATCGAAGCCGACACGTCCGGCACCATCGTCGCCATCCTCGGCGAGAACGGCCAGCCGGTGGAATTCGACCAGCCGCTGTTCGTGATCGGCTGAGGGGCACGCCATGCTCGACAAAGTCGTCATTGCCAACCGAGGGGAGATCGCGCTGCGCATCCTGCGCGCGTGCCACACCCTCGGCATCCGCACGGTGGCCGTGCATTCCACGGTCGACCGCAACCTCAAGCATGTGGCCATGGCCGACGAGTCGGTCTGCATCGGCCCGGCGCCGTCGCCGCAGAGCTACCTCAACATTCCGGCGCTGATCGCCGCCGCTGAAGTCACCGACGCGCAGGCGATCCATCCCGGTTACGGCTTCCTGTCGGAGAACGCCGACTTCGCCGAGCGCGTGGAAGAATCCGGCTTCATCTTCATCGGCCCCAAGGCCGACACCATCCGCATGATGGGCGACAAGGTCGAAGCCATCCGCGCGATGAAGTCGGCCGGCGTGCCGTGCGTGCCCGGTTCGGGCGGCCCGCTGGGCGATGACATCGTCGCCAACACCAAGATCGCCCGTGAGATCGGCTACCCGGTCATCATCAAGGCGGCCGGTGGCGGTGGCGGTCGCGGCATGCGCGTGGTGCATGCCGAGGCCTCGTTGAAGACCTCGATCGAAACCACCAAGAGCGAGGCCAAGGCCGCGTTCGGCAATGGCGAGGTCTACATGGAGAAGTTCCTGGAGAACCCGCGCCACGTGGAAATCCAGGTGCTGGCCGACGGCCAGGGCAACGCCATCCACCTGGGTGAGCGCGACTGCTCGATGCAGCGCCGCCACCAGAAGGTGGTGGAAGAAGCACCGGCACCGGGCATCACCGCCGAACAGCGCGAGCAGATCGGCAAGGTCTGCACCGAAGCCTGCGTGCGCATCGGCTACCGCGGCGCCGGCACCTTCGAGTTCCTGTACGAAGACGGCCGCTTCTACTTCATCGAGATGAACACCCGCATCCAGGTGGAACATCCGGTCACCGAAATGGTCACCGGCATCGACCTGGTGGCCGAGCAGCTGAAGATCGCCGCCGGCCAGAAGCTGTCGATCAAGCAGAGCGACGTGGTGCTGACCGGCCACGCGATCGAGTGCCGCATCAACGCCGAAGACGCCGAGACCTTCGTGCCCAGCCCGGGCACCATCACCGGCTTCCATCCGCCGGGTGGCCCCGGCGTGCGCGTGGATACCCACATCTACAGTGGCTACCGCGTGCCGTCGAACTACGACTCGATGATCGGCAAGCTGATCGTGCACGGCCCGGACCGCGAAACCGCCATCGCCCGCATGCGGGTGGCGCTGAGCGAGATGGTGGTCGACGGCATCAAGACCAACATCGCCCTGCAGCAGCGGATCATGCGCGACAAGGGCTTCCAGGCCGGTGGCCAGAACATCCACTACCTGGAAAAGCGTCTTGCCGAGCGCAAGAACAAGCCGATCGCACTGACCTGATCGGCAGCAGGTACTGGACATGAAAAGGGCGGGGATATCCCCGCCCTTTTTCTATTGCCGTAGAGCCGAGCGTGGGCTCGGCTCTGCAGCAGGTGCATCAGCGCTTGTCGGCAGCTTCGGCCGGGATCTGCGAATTCGCCAGCGGGCGAACACCATTGGGCGAGCTCGGGTCGACGATCACCATCGTCTCGGTGGACCCATCGGGCCACACCACCTGGAAGGTACTGCCTGCCGGCAACGAAGCAAACGGCATGCCGCTCTGCGCGCGATAGACCGCAGCGACCTGGCTGGCACCCACGCGGCGCACATCTTCCTGCGCCTTCACCGTGGTCAGTTCCACTTTCGACAGATGCCGGTAACGATCTTCATAGGTGTCGATCATCAACAGCCCGACCGCGCCGGCCGAATAGGCCACGAACAGCGCCACCCAGAACCAGAACTTGGCCCCATGCAGGAATCGACGGTAGTTCATTGCCCGCCCCTCTTGCCAACCAATCGCTTGATCCACTGCTTCATTTTCCCCGCACCTTGCCGCGAAACCGCAGCGTCATACACGAAATCCCGGAAATCCTGCGTCCCATCCTGCGAACAGATCCCTCCATTCGCACAAAAACTGTTGACCAGCACGCTGTCGGCACCACACGGTAGACCGAGCTCGCAGGCCGCAACCCGCCACGCCAGTTCACTGAGCTGTTCACCCGCCACCAGGCCAGTGAGCGCCTGGTCGCCCGCCGCGCGCACGCCCATGCCCGGTGCAATGGCCATGAAGGCCTCCGGATCGCGCGATGTGCGCACCCGCTCGACCAGGTCACGGCGGTACTCGGGGCTGTCATTCAGCGGCTCGCCTTCGGCAAACAGCGATGCTTCCGCTGCGAGGTTGCCCTGCGTGGCCGCCTTGCGGCGCTCGGCCAGCACCAGCGCGGACCCCAGCTTGTCGCCCGGCACGAAGCCGCCACAGCGCTGCGCCACGCGCTCGCGCGCCTGCACCATCGCCGGTGCAGCGGTCAGGCCCAGCCCGGCCAGCACATTGTTGTCCAACCGATAACCGCCCGGATCGATGGCGTACTGCGCGCAGTAGTCGTAGACCCGGCTGAGCATCCAGCGCGCCTCGTGATTGCCGTCGTCGGCCTGCACGCGCAGGCGCTGCGCGTAGGCGTACAGATCGGTCGCATCCTCGATGTCCGCGCGCAGGTCCAGCGGCAGGCCCGAAGGCAGCGCGTTGCCGCGCTCGAACGCCGCCAGGCGACGCGCCAACGCTTCCGGCACGACCGGCAGGGGCGCCGCATCGTCCGCCGCAACCTGCGCCGTCGGCAGTTCGCCTGCGGTCACCGGTACCGACCCGGCATGGCCGCTGGCCCGATACCCGGCCACGCCCAGCACGGCCACCGCCGGCAGCACGAGCAACCAGGTTTTCAGGGTCGGAGCAAAGGCCATTGGCGGCAGTGAGCGTTCATGGCGCACAGGAAAGCAACAAGTTTAGCAAGGCCCGCCAGGCCTGTCTGAATCGGTTCCGTTCATCTCCAAGCGGCATCTCAGGCAATACGGAGACGCTCCGATGGTCTAGCATGGCCCCCTTTCCCGCGATTGCCCCCACCGCCATGCCGTTCCTGGAACTGACCCTGCGTTGCACCGAAGCTACCCAGCCCCGCTATGAGAATGCGCTGGAGGATGTCGGCGCACTGGCCGTCACGCTGCTTGATGCCGAGGCCGATACCAGCAACGAACAGGCCATTCTCGAGCCGGGCGTGGGCGAGACCCCGCTATGGGACACACTGGTGCTGAGCGCGCTGTTTCCCGCCGACAGCAACGCATTGCTGCTGCTGGCCGCGCTGGAGGCGTTCGACCCGGAACTGGACTGGAGCAGCGGCAGTTTCCGCGCGGTCGAGGACGAGGACTGGGAACGCGCCTGGCTGGACCAGTTCCAGCCGATGGCTTTCGGCAGCCGCACCTGGATCGTGCCGTGGAACCATGAACTGCCGGAGGCCGCACAGGCTGCCGACGCCGCCGTGGTGCGGCTGGACCCGGGCCTGGCGTTCGGCTCGGGCACCCACCCGACCACCGCGCTCTGCCTGTGCTGGCTGGACCAGCTGGCCGTGGATGGCTTGCTGCAGGGCCAGCGCGTGCTCGACTTCGGCTGCGGCTCCGGCATCCTTGCGCTTGCCGCGCTGAAGCTGGGCGCCGCTGAGGCCATCGGCGTGGACAACGATCCGCAGGCCCTGGTCGCCACCGCCGACAATGCCGAGCGCAACGGCGAACAGGCGCGCATGCACGTGTACCTGCCGCCGGACGAACCGGTCGCCACCTACCCGATCGTGGTCGCCAACATCCTCGCCTCGGCACTGGACGCGTTGGCCGAGCTGCTGGCCGCGCGCGTGGCTGCCGGCGGCCGTATTGCCCTGTCCGGCATCCTGCACGGCCAGGAAGGTGAACTGCTGCAGCGCTATGCCGAATGGTTCGACGACCTGCAGGCGACCCAGGATGGCGACTGGATGCGCATCACCGGCGTGCGCCGCGCCTGATCGTGGTTGAATGACTGCTGGATCCGAGCCCGCACCCTGAGCATGTCCGAGCCGAACCCACCGCGACGCCCTCTGGCAACCTTCCTGCGCACCGCCCCGGAAGGTTCGCCCGTGCCTGCGACCGATGCGCGCACGCAGGAACCGCAAGAACACGCGTCGCCTGCCATGCAGGTGCCAGCCGGGCCCGCCGAAGCGGCGCATGTTGCGGCGGAGATGCAGCACGACGATGCGCCTGTCATCGTTGATGACATTGCGGCCATCGCGTCGGCACCGGTTGCAGTGCCGGCAACGACGGCCGCCGTTGACGCGCCGAGTTTCCTTGGCAGTGCGCGCCCCCGCAGCCTGCCGGCACCGCGCTGGCACTGGCTGCTGGTTGCAGGGCTGGCGCTGCTGCTGGTGCTGCAGAGCCTGCTGGCCGACCGTGCGCGGCTGGCCGCCGACGCTGGCAACCGTGCTTGGCTGGGCACGCTCTGCGGCCTCCTGCGCTGCAGCCTGCCGGCCTGGCATGAACCCACTGCCTTTACCATGACCAGCCGCGAGATCCGGCCGCTGCCCGGCCGGGCCGGCGTGCTGCAGGTGCAGGCCAGCATCCGCAACGACGCTCGCTGGGCACAGGCCTGGCCGGACCTGCGCCTGTCACTGTCCGATGCTGATGGCCGGGTGATCGGCAGCGGTGTGTTCACGCCTGCGCAGTACCTTGGCGAGAACCCCGGCGCCGCGCTGCTGGAACCGGGCCAGAGCGCGCGCGTCGCCTTCCGTGTGCAGGAGCCCGCCGCATCCACCGTCGCATTCACCTTCGACTTCCTCTGAACGTGAAAAGGCGACCGGCCGTGGCAGGCCGGGCACGCTCGCGCTAGACTGGCCGCCACCACCTCGTCCGGCCGCGCGCACCGCGCGCACGGGCCCACCGAATCGGGAACCCCCTTGAACGCTGTCCTCTCTCGTCCTGACAACAGTCGTGGCGCTCCCCGGCCACCGCTGCGTGAACATGTCGCCCAATCCGTGCGCCGTTACCTGCGTGACCTCGATGGCTGCGACGCGGACGATGTCTACGAGATCGTGCTGCGCGAGATGGAGATCCCGCTGTTCGTGGAAGTGCTCAACCACTGCGAAGGCAACCAGAGCCGCGCCGCCGCGATGCTGGGCATCCACCGTGCCACCCTGCGCAAGAAGCTGAAGGAATACGGCATCAGCGCGTAAACGCGCACGGGTAGTGCCGGCCGCTGGCCGGCAACCCCACGAACGGTGGCAGGATGTTGCAGTTGCCGGCCAGCGGCCGGCACTACCGGTAGATCCGCCCCATGCGTGGATGGAAGCCCGGCAGAATCAACCGCCGCCGCCCGCCTTCCAGTAATACCGCACCACGTGGAAGAACACCGGCGCGGCGAAGCACACCGAATCCAGCCGGTCGAGCATGCCGCCATGGCCCTCGATCATGTGGCCCCAGTCCTTGATGCCCCGGTCACGCTTGATCGCCGACATCACCAGGCCGCCCCAGAACCCCATCAGGTTGATCAGCAGCGACAGGCCGAACGCCTGCAGCGGCGTGAACGGGGTGATCCACCACAGCGACGCGCCCAGTGCGCTGGCACTCAGCACGCCGCCGACGAAGCCCTCCACCGTCTTCGACGGCGACAGCTTCGGCGCGATCAGGTGCTTGCCCAACAACTTGCCCCAGATGTACTGCAGCACGTCCGAGGACTGCACCACGATCACCAGGAAAGCAAACAGCAGCACGTTGCGCGAGGGGTCATGGCCCGGCACGTGCAGGTTCAGCAGCAGCGGCACATGCGAAATGCAGAACACGCAGATCATCAGCCCCCACTGCACCTTAGCGGTCCGCTCCAGGTAGTGCGTGGTGTCGCCGCCGATGGTCGACAGGATCGGCAGGAACAGGAACGCGTAGACCGGAATCAGCAGCGTGTACATGCCGTACCAGTCGATCCACACCAGGTAGTACTGCCACGGCAGCACGATGTAGAACGCGGCCAGCAGCGCGTAGTAATCGCCTGAGCGGGTCGGCGCCAGGGTGATGAACTCGCGCAGTGCGAACAGCGAGATGATCGCGAACAGCACGATCACCCCGGCGCGGCCGAAGAACAGCGCCAGCCCGACCACGATCGCCATTACCCACCACGCGCGGATGCGCGACACCAGGTTGGCGATGACCGCGCTGGGCCGGCCGCGCTGGCGCCATCGCAGCGTTTCGGCCACCAGCGTGGCCAGTACCAGCACCGCACCGACGCCAGCGAACAGCAGGCCGGTCTGCTGGCCCACGCTCTGCGCTGCCAGGTCGCCGGACACATCGATCAGGAAACTCATGCGCGCCCCCCGTTCGGCGCCAGGTCCAGCAGCGCCTGCCGGCTGCGGGCCAGGAAGGCCGCCTTGTCCTCGTCGGCCTGCAGCCGCAGCGGCGTACCGAAGGTGGCCGTGCACAGCAGCGGCAGCGGCAGGAACCGGCCCTTGGGCATCACCCGCTTCAGGTTGTCGATCCACACCGGCACGAATTCCAGCTCCGGCCGTTGCCGTGCCAGGTGATAGATGCCGCTCTTGAACGGCAGCAGCGGCTCATCGCCCACGTTGCGGGTACCTTCCGGAAACAGGATCAGCGAGCAGTCTTCGTCCACCGCGTCACGCAGGGCCTGCAGCGGATCCTGCTGGCGATGGCCGGCCTCGCGCTCGACCAGCACGCCGTTGAACACCGCATCGATCAGGTAGCGACGCAGGCCGTCGCGCTGCCAGTATTCGGCCGCGGCAACTGGCCGCACCTGGCGCCGCAACGCAGGCGGCATCGACGACCAGATCAGCACGAAGTCGCCATGGCTGGCGTGGTTGCCGTAGTACACACGGCGCTCGCTGGACGGCGCGCAACCGATCCACAGCGCGCGGGCACCGGTCACTACATGGATCGCACCACTGCAGGCGCGGGCAATCAGTTCGGCGAACATTGGTCCCTCCCGTTCACGTCTGCGGCCACAACACGGCCAGCACCAGCAGTGCGAACTGCACCGCTGTCAGCAGGTACTGGCGCAGCAGCAGGCGACGCATGCCGGCCCAGCGCGCGTCCCAGCCCCGCAGGGGCGCCTCGGGCGACGCGCGGCGCAGGCCGCTGTCCTGCAGCAGCTGATCAGTGCGGCGCGCGGCGGCATCGCCGTCCATACGCTCATCGCGCAGCAGCTGCAGCAGGCTGGCGTCCAGCGCAACCCGCCACGCGTGGTACGTCTGGGCCACCCCTGCAGACATGCTGGCCAGCAGCAACCCTGCAGCGATCATCGCCAGGCCCGGCTCGGTGCCGAGCAGCAGCAATGCCACCAGCAGCAGCCCCAGCGACAGGCATGCCGGCCAACGCCCCTGCCGCAGCAGCAGCTGCATGGTCGCCAGATCGGGAACCGTGCTCATGCGCGCACTCCTGCCGCATCGGTGATGGCACGCAGATGGGCCGTACCCAGCACGATGCCAGGGCGCGCAGCACGCACGATCGCCACCGCCGCGTCCGCATCGGCCGCACGACCACTGCGCAGCAGCCAGGTGGCCACGCTGGCGGCGCTGCGCGAATAGCCCAGCGCGCAGCACACCAGCAATGGTCCGTGCGCATGCAGGCGCTCGATGGCCTCGGCCGCTTCGCGCAGCTGTTCCGGTGCAGGGACCACCAGGTCCAGCATCGGCACGCTGGCATACGCGGCGCCCTGCGCGCGACAGGACAGCTCGGCGCAGGCATCCACCACGCCCCCCAGTGGCGGCGGCAACGCGCCGTTGGGAATGCGGCCCAGCCACACGCCGTCCAGCACCGGCTCCGGCTGCGGCGCACGCCGCGTCCACAGCCGCGAGTTGATCCAGGCAGCGCCCAGGTACGGTGCCAGCAGCCATCGCGCGGCCATCGTCAGGCGGCCATCGGCGCGCTTCTGGAACACCGCTGTACCCAGCCCGGCATAGGCCAGCGCCACCAGCAGCAACGACGTCACCGGCCACAGCAGCCACAACGCGGCGCCACGCAGAAGCACCACCGGCACCAGCAATACAGCGGCCCCCAGCAGGTACAACGCTGCCAATCGCCAACGCCTCGCATCACGCGCGGTGTGCCAGGCCCACGATGGTGGCGTGCCCTGCTCCGGCCACAGCCAGACGCACAGCCAACCGGCCAGCAGGCCGGTCGGGATATCGACGAAATGGTGCTGGAACGTGGTCAGCACCGAGACGCCGATCAGCAGTGCCCACACATGCAGTACCCCGCGCCACACGCCATGCAGGTACTGCGCGAACTTCACCCACAGCACGATCAACAGCACGATGTGCAGCGACGGCGCCTGGTTGAACGGCTTGTCGAAGCCCAGCAGCACATCGAACAACCAGCCGAACACACCGCCGATCTCCGGACGCTCGAAGCTGAAACGCAGCGGCCACAGCAGGAAGCAGGCCACCGCGATCAGCTGTGCACTGAACAGTCGCAGCGCATGCCGGTCCAGTTCCAAGCGATGCCGGCACAGGAAGAACGAGATTGCGTAGAACAGATCGATCGACCAGTACGGCACGATCGTCCACGGCACGAACGGGATGCGTGTCTCCCACGCGAACGCCATCACCGGCAGGGTGGCGTGGCGGCCGGCCATCCAGTTGGCGAAGCCGTAGCTGGCGAAGAAGAACGGACCCAGCAGGGCCAGCCACAGCAGGGCGCGCCGCCAGGGGCGCCCTTCCTCGGCCAGCGGGGTTGCGGCGAGCGTCGCCATCACGCGGTCCGGCGCGCCAGCGACACGGTGAAGATGCCGAAGTCGTCGATGCGCTGCGCCACCTTCTCGAAGCCGGCGAGGCGCACCAGCTCATCCATCTCCTGCTGGGTACGGCGACGCATCACCCACGCCGCGCCACCGCGATGGCTGGTCAAGGCGCGCGCGATGAATTCCAGCTGCGGGTGCCAGGGCTGGCCGGTGTAAGCCAGGTAGCCTCCCGCCGGCACCGTTGCGGCAATGCCCTGCAGCGAGCGCAGCACGGCGTCGTTGTCGGGGAACAGTTCGTACAGGCCCGAGACCACCGCCAGTGTCGGTACTGGATCGACCTTGGCCAGTTGCGCCGGATCGAACGCATCGCCCTGCTCGAAGCGGGCGATGTCGGCCGCACCCAGGCGCTCGATCAACGCTTGGCCCTGGGTCACGTTCAGATCGCTGAAATCACGCAGCACGATACGGTCGGCGCGCTGTTCGCCCTGGCCCAGCGCTTCCAGCACATACCGGCCATGGCCGGCGGCCACGTCCAGCACACGCACCGGCGTGCCCTGCCCGCGCAGGCGCTGGGCGGCGTCACGCAGCAGTTCCTGCAGGTGCTGGCCGCGCACGCGGATGCCGCGCCAGCCGATCGCATCCAGGTAGTTGCGATCGACCATCCGCCCCAATGGGCCCTTGCCGCGCGCCTCATTCCGGTAGATGTAGTCCAGCGTGCTACCGGAATCGAAACCGGTCCGCAGGCCCAGCGCGATGCCTTCGGACAGCGTGCCGCCGAAGCGCAGGCCGCCACGCACCACGCGCCAGCGCAGGTCGGCCAGGCTGTTGCGCTCCGGTGGCCAGGCCAGGATCTCGGATTCTTCGAAGGTTGGCCCGTGACGGTGCGCGTCGCGCCGTGACAGCTCGCGCAGCGGCTCGGCAAAACGCGCCTGGATGAAGCTGCGGATGCGCGCCAGTGCTGGTGCACGATCGCGCTCGCCGAGCGTGTCGTGGAAGAAGCCCGGCAGATGCACACGCTCCTTGATCGGGCTGGACAGGCGCTCGTAGAAGCGGTCCTGCGGGCCACGGTGCACGACGAAATCCGAGCCGGACACCAGCAGCTGCACCGGTACGCTGATTGCCTGCGCATCGGCCACGATGCGGTCGGCCGCCTCGTACAGGCCCAGCAGCACGCGCACCGAAATCGGCCGGGTGATCAGCGGGTCGGTGCGATAGCTTTCCACCCGCGCCGGATCGTGGGTCAGCCACTGCGGCTTGACGTAGCTGTTGACGAAGAAGTTGCCACGCAACTTCTGCATCAAGGCCAGGCCCGGCCGCGCGAACGGCACGTACAGCTTCACCTTGAACGCCGGCGAGGCCATGACCAGCGCGCGCAGGCGTGGCGCGTAGTCGTGCACCCAGGTCGCGGCGACCACCGCCCCTACGCTCTGCGCGATCACCACGATGTCTTCCACCGCAATGCCGTGCTCGGCGCCGATGTGGGCGATGAAACTGTCCAGATCACGCACCAGCGCCGGGAAGCCCGGTGCATCGCCCCGTGCGCCCGGCGAACGGCCATTGCCGCGCGCGTCCCAGGCGAAGAAGGCGGTGTCGGGCAGGTCCAGCTCATCGACCAGGTGGGTGACCCGGCCGGAGTGCTCATGGCCGCGGTGCAGCAGCACGATGGCCTTGGTGGCCGGCGTTGCGGTGGTGCCCGCCCAGTACCGGTAGAACAGCGGTACCTGGTCGAAGCTGTGGAATTCCCGTTCCTGCGCCTGACGCATGCAATCTCCTGATTGTCTTCTTGTATCTGCTTGATTAATTCGGCGAAACCGCTGCTTCCCGCAGTCCCCGACGGACGCGGTTGACCATCGTCAGCACGCACAGCACCGCCATGACCGCGGCCACGCCAGTGACCGTCATCGCGCCAACCCACTCAAACGCCAGCAGCAGGCCCAGCGCACCGATCACGAACGCGCGGTCGCTCTTGCCCATCGGGCCGTCGTAGCGGCGGCTGGCACCGACCATCAGCCCCAGCACCCCGGCGTACTCGCTCAGGGCCGCGGTCCAGGCCAGCAGCCACAGCGTCTCGGGGCGCACGCCCGGCACACTGAGCAGGCTCAGGTACAGCGCCGCATCGGCGATCACATCGCACAGCTCATTCAGATAGGCGCCCAGCCGCGACTGCTGGCCGAACTCGCGGGCCAGCATGCCGTCCACGGCGTTGAGCGCCATGCGCAGCAGCATCCACAGTGGCAGCAGCAGGTACAGCAGGGGCTGGGCCGGCGCGCAGCACCGGACGGCGGCGGCCACCAGCAGCGAGACCACGGCAGCGGCCACGGTCACCGTATTGGCAGTGATCCCCATGCGGTACAGGCCGCGTACGGCTGGACGCAACAGGTCCTGGAAACGTCCTTTCAATGCATAGATCGACATGATCCGTACCCGCTGATCCTTGGCAGTGCGGGCACAGCCTACCCCATCGTTGGCAGATTCCGACAACCCTGCTCTGGTCCGCAGGCCAGCCCCCGGATCGGGCCGGATCGGTGTGCCCGACCCGGCCTTGCGTCGATCGCCACGGCAAATTACCCCTTCCAGCGCCCGCCACCGGCCCCCACCGCCTACAATATCGGCCCCGCTCCGCTGCCGATTCTGTCCCATGACTGCTGATCTGTTGCCCGTCCGCCGGGCCCTCCTCTCCGTTTCCGACAAGACCGGTCTGGTCGAGCTGGCCACTGCGCTGGCGGCACGCGGCGTGGAGCTGCTGTCCACCGGCGGCACCGCCAAGGCGATCCGCGATGCGGGCCTGGCCGTGAAGGACGTGGCCGACGTCACCGGTTTCCCGGAAATGATGGACGGCCGGGTCAAGACCCTGCACCCGATGGTGCACGGCGGCCTGCTCGGCCGTTCGGGCCTGGATGATGCGGTAATGGCCGAACACGGCATCGGTGCCATCGACCTGCTGGTGCTGAACCTGTACCCGTTCGAATCGGTCACCGCCAAGGCCGACTGCACGCTGGCCGACGCGGTCGAGAACATCGACATCGGCGGCCCGGCCATGCTGCGTTCGGCAGCCAAGAACTTCGCCCGCGTGGCGGTGGCCACCGACCCGTCGCAGTACGCCGAACTGCTGGCCTCGCTGGACGCCAACGACGGCCAGCTGTCGGCCGCCACCCGCTTCGCGTTCTCGGTGGCCGCGTTCAACCGCGTTGCCCAGTACGACGCCGCGATCAGCAACTACCTGTCGGCGGTCACCGCCACCGACGCCGCCGTGCCGGCCCGCGCCGAGTACCCGGCGCAGATGAACTCCACCTTCGTGAAGGTGATGGACCTGCGCTACGGCGAGAACCCGCACCAGAGCGGCGCGTTCTACCGCGACCTGTACCCGGTGCCGGGCACGCTGGCCACCTTCCAGCAGCTCCAGGGCAAGGAGCTGAGCTACAACAACCTGGCCGACGCCGATGCGGCGTGGGAATGCGTGCGCCAGTTCGATGCGCCGGCCTGCGTCATCGTCAAGCACGCCAATCCGTGCGGCGTGGCGGTTGGCGCCGGCAACGGCGATGCCTACGAGCTGGCCTACGCCACCGACCCGACCAGCGCCTTCGGCGGCATCATCGCCTTCAACAAGCCGCTGGACGCCGCCACTGCCAAGGTGATCCTGGACCGCCAGTTCGTGGAAGTGCTGATTGCCCCGGATTACGAGCCGGCCGCGCTGGAATACGCACAGAAGAAGGCCAACGTGCGCGTGCTGCGCATCCCGCACGGTGATGGCCTGAACAACTTCGACAGCAAGCGCGTCGGCTCGGGCCTGCTGCTGCAGTCCTCGGACAACCGCGGCATGACCCGCGACGAACTGAAGGTGGTCAGCAAGCTGGCGCCGACCGACAAGCAGTTCACCGACCTGCTGTTCGCCTGGAAGGTGGCCAAGTTCGTGAAGTCCAACGCGATTGTGTACGCCAAGGACAACCGCACGATTGGCGTGGGCGCCGGCCAGATGAGCCGCGTGTACTCGGCGCGCATCGCCGGCATCAAGGCCGCCGATGCCAACCTGGTGGTCGAGGGTTCGGTGATGGCCTCCGATGCGTTCTTCCCGTTCCGCGACGGCATCGATGCCGCCGCCGCCGCCGGCATCAAGGCGGTGATCCAGCCGGGCGGTTCGATGCGCGATGCCGAAGTGATCGCCGCCGCCGACGAACATGGCCTGGCCATGGTGTTCACCGGCGTGCGCCACTTCCGCCACTGATACTGGAGCGACACGGATGTCCGCAGTCTCACTGAAATCGCTGGCCATGCTCGCCCTCGCGGGCGCGGCCGTGCTGGCCGGCTGCAAGCCTGCGGCCGCCCCGGTGCCTGCGTCGTCGCCACAGGCCGCCACGTCGGCCCCTGCCGAGCCGACGGCGCACGTGAGCCGCACCGCACGACTGCAGGCCTTCCTGGTCCAGCGCTACGGCAAGAACGCCAGGCTCTCCGGTGAATGGCACGGCAGCTGGAACGACGACGGCGAAACCCGCCCGATGGACTGGCACGTCTGCGCCGAGCAGCCGGTGGTGAGCGGTGACAGCTGGCAGCAGTTGCTGGCGGTCTGCGGCGCACTGTCCGAAGGCGCGCACATCGACGCGGGAACGATCGACTTCTTCGTGCTGCGCCCGAAGGGCGATGGCTTCGACGTGACCAGCGAACTGACCGGCGAACGCTTCGGCAGCGGTGGCCAGCCCGGCACGGTCAGTGTCATCCGCGCCGGTAGCGACTTCCATGGCTTCCGCGTCGAGGACGGCTGGTTCGGGCAGGGCTTCTCGCTGCTCTCGCAGTCGCTGATCCTGCCAGGCCCGAACGGCCTGGTGGCCAGCGGCAGCGTGCGCAGCCATATCGACAATGATGCCCAGTACGAGTGCGACAACCCAGGGGCCAGCAGCGACCCGGAGACCGTCGAGGACTGCCGTACCCGCCGCTTCAGCATCGATTTCGCACTGCGCTTCGACGACAGCGATCGCAGCGCGCGCATCTGGCCGCTGCTGATCGAGGAAACCGGAACCACCTGTGGTGGCAAGCAGGTCCGGCAGGAACACCGCTTTACCCTGGACCCGAAGACCTGGGCCTATTCCTTCCCCGAATCGCTGCGACGCGAAGGCTGCGAATGAAGCACCTGCGCCAACGGGGACATCGACCTTCCCTTCCCACGCAATCTGGAATCTCGTGATGAACGTACTTGTCATCGGCTCTGGCGGCCGCGAACACGCCCTGGCATGGAAGCTGGCCCAGTCCTCCCGTGTCACCGAAGTGATCGTGGCGCCCGGCAACGCCGGCACCGCCAGCGAAGACAAGTGCCGCAACGTGGCGGTGAAAGTGACCGACATCGACGGCCTGCTGGCGCTGGCCCAGGCCGAAGGCGTGGCGCTGACCGTGGTCGGCCCGGAAGTACCGCTGGTGGCCGGCGTGGTCGACCGCTTCCGCGCCGCCGGCCTGCGCATCTTCGGGCCGACCGCCGCCGCCGCGCAGCTGGAAGGCAGCAAGGCCTACGCCAAGGACTTCCTGGCCCGCCACAACATCCCCACCGCGTTCTACGCCGTGCACACCGAGGTGGATGCCGCGCTGGCCTATGTGCGCGAGAAGGGCGCCCCGATCGTGGTCAAGGCCGATGGCCTGGCCGCCGGCAAGGGCGTGATCGTGGCGATGACCCTGGCCGAAGCCGAAGACGCGGTGCGTGACATGCTGTCGGGCAACGCCTTCGGCGATGCCGGTGCGCGCGTGGTGATCGAAGAGTTCCTCGATGGCGAGGAAGCCAGCTTCATTTCGATGGTGGACGGCGTGCACGCGCTGCCGATGGCCACTTCGCAGGACCACAAGCGCGTCGGCGACGGCGACACCGGTCCGAACACCGGCGGCATGGGCGCCTATTCGCCGGCCCCGGTGGTGACGCCGGAGGTGCATGCGCGGGTGATGCGCGAGGTGGTGAACCCCACCGTGCAGGGCATGATCGCCGACGGCATCCCGTTCACCGGCTTCCTCTACGCGGGCCTGATGATCGACGCCAGCGGCGCGCCGAAGGTGATCGAATTCAACGTGCGCTTTGGCGACCCGGAAACGCAGCCGGTGATGCTGCGCCTGCAGTCGGACCTGGTCGAGCTGGTGGAAGCGGCCATCGATGGCCGCCTGGACCAGGTCGAAGCGCAGTGGGACGTGCGCCCGTCGCTGGGCGTGGTGCTGGCGGCCAGGCCGTACCCGGAAGCGCCGATCACCGGTGACGTGATTTCCGGCCTGGACGACGTGCCGGCCAGTGCCAAGGTGTTCCATGCGGGGACTGCATTGGACGCGCAGGGCCACGTGGTCAGTGCCGGCGGTCGCGTGCTGTGCGTGGCCGCAATGGGCGACAGCGTGCGCGACGCGCAGGCCAATGCCTATGCCGGCGTGGCCAAGGTGACCTGGGCCAACGAGTTCCACCGCAACGACATCGGCTGGCGCGCGATCGCACGCGAGGGGTGAGGCACACCCCCGCTTCCATGCATGGCGCGGATTGAATACCACGGTAAAGCAAAGGCCCGGCATTGCCGGGCCTTTGCTTTACAGGACTGCTTCGAGACCCTTCCGATCAATCAGGTTCAAAAGCTTCAGCGACGGCCCGCTCGGCTTCTTCTCGCCCTGTTCCCAGCTACGGACCGTCGAAACGCTGGTGTTGAGCACACCTGCGAACACCGGCTGGCTAAGTTCCAACGACGTGCGAAGTGCACGGATCTGGGCGCTGCTGTATTCGGGCACAGGCTCCAGACAAAGCGCCTCGTACATGCTCATGCGCCGCTTGTCGATGAAGCCGCTGGCGTAAAGGCCCGCCGCGCCTTCATGCACCGCATCGAGGATCGCACTCTTTGCGCGTCTATGTTCAACCGTCTTTGTCATGGCAAATCTCCTGCAGTTCTCCGCAGATAACTGCCCTGTCCAACTGTGCAGGGCTCATTCTCAAGAACTCAGACGCATACAGCTGAAGGGCATCCCGTTCCGCACTACTGATGGTCGCGCGCGCGTTCTTCTCGTAGCAGAAGAGAAAGAACCAGTAGCGCCCCACCTTGGTTGCGACAATAACGCGGGCGCTACCGCGCTTTCCGCGGCCCGGCAGCGCAACTCGCTTTTTGAGAAGGCCGCCCCCTATGTCTGCATCAATCAGTCCTTGACGCATTTCCACCACCGCGCGGCACAAGGCTCTATCGGTCAGTGAAGAACGTCGTGTACTGCGGTTGAAGCTTCGAGTGCGGAAGACACGTGACATGATCATACCGTGCCACCGAGTGGTACGGCGTGAAAATCAGCGTCCAGCGCATGCTGCGGTCGGCGCGGTTACCGCCCTGGCGTCAGGATTGATCCACGCCATGCGTGGATGCGCTCCAAAAACAAAAAGGCCCGGCATCACCGCCGGGCCTTTCTTCATTCCAACGCCTTCCCGCTTACGCGGTGAACAGCGCCTTCATCTTCTTCAGCGCGTTCGCCTCAACCTGGCGGATGCGCTCGGCCGACACGCCGTACTCGTCGGCCAGCTCCTGCAGCGTCACCTTGCTGTCGGCGTCCAGCCAGCGACGGCGGATGATGTCGCGCGAGCGGGCATCCAGTTCCGCCAGGCCTTCGCGCAGCAGCTGCATCTGGTTGTCTTCGCTGTCCTCGCGCTCGTAGGCCATCGACGGGTCTTCGTCATCGGCAACCAGGAACGCAGCCGGCGACGGCGGTGCGTGTTCGTTGTCCTCGTCGGTCGGCGCGTCGAAACCGATATCGCGGCCGGACAGGCGCGACTCCATTTCCATGACCTCGCGCTCGGACACGTTCAGGTCCTTGGCCACCGCGCTCACTTCCGCCGCGTTCATCCAGCCCAGGCGCGTCTTCGACTTGCGCAGGTTGAAGAACAGCTTGCGCTGCGCCTTGGTGGTGGCGACCTTCACGATGCGCCAGTTCTTCAGGATGAACTCGTGCATCTCTGCACGGATCCAGTGCACGGCGAAGGAGACCAGGCGCACGCCCATGTCCGGGTCGAAGCGCTTGACCGCCTTCATCAGGCCGATGTTGCCTTCCTGGATCAGATCGCCCAGGGCAAGGCCATAGCCGTTGTAACCGCGGGCCACGTGCACCACGAAGCGCAGGTGCGAATGCACCAGCTCGCGGGCGGCGTCCAGATCGTTGCCGTCGCGGAAGCGACGGGCCAGGTCCTGTTCGTCATCGACCGACAGCACCGGGATCTGGTGCACGGCACCGATGTAGGCGTCCAGCGAACCGAGCGCACTGGGAATCGGGAGATTGTTTGCCACAAGGGCAGTAGAGGTGTTCTGGCTCATAGGCACCCATCTTAGCAGTCCGGGATTTGGACTGCTAAAGGAGGAAAAAGTTCCAGCATCCTATTGATGCAACACTGGTCCCAAACAGAGCCCTACCGTAGCGCGATTTGATGACAGTGGCGAGCGCGCTTTTCGGGATTCACAATCCCTTGGAATTCAAGCAATTACCTGCCGGGAACCGGCCGATTCCGGTCAAGCGGAGCTGAACGGGCCGTTCTGGAGGCCCATTCAGGCCAGGGAACGTTGTCCGGCGTTCAGGCCCGGCCGCCAGCCGGCGCTCAGAGCACCGAGCGCGGCGGCAGCGACCAGTCGATCGGGGCCTGGCCGCGACGCAGCAGGTACTCGTTGGCCATCGAGAAATGGCGGCAGCCGAGGAAGCCACGATGGGCCGACAGCGGCGACGGATGCGGGGCCTTCAGAACGCGATGGCGACGGGTATCAATGACCTTGCCCTTCTGCTGCGCGTAGGCACCCCAGAGCATGAACACCAAGCCTTCGCGTTCGCGGTTGAGCACGTCCACCACGTGATCGGTGAAGCCTTCCCAGCCACGGCCCTGGTGTGCGCCGGCCTTGCCCTCCTCCACCGTCAGCACGGCATTGAGCAGCAGCACGCCGCGTTGCGCCCACGGGATCAGGCAGCCGTGGTCCGGGCGCGGGATACCGAGATCGCTCTCGATCTCCTTGTAAATGTTCAGCAGCGACGGCGGCACCGGCACGCCCGGCGGCACCGAGAAACTCAGGCCATGCGCCTGGCCACGGCCGTGGTACGGGTCCTGGCCGAGGATCACCACATTCACCTGCTCGAATGGCGTGGCGTCGAATGCGGCGAAGATCTGCGGGCCGGGCGGGAATACCGCCGCGCCACTGGCCTTGCGCTGGCGCAGGAAGCTGGACAGCTCGCGCATCTGCGGCTGCAGGAGGTAATCGCCGACATGCTGCTTCCAGCTCGGTTCCAGCTGGATCGTCGGGGTGTCCGCTACTTCATCAATCATTGCACCACTTCATCGAATCAGGGGTCCATCGTTCAACCGGGCCAGGCGCAGCTGGAACAGCACCTTGGTGACCAGCAGCCGTTCTTCGATCGGCTTGAGTACCAGGTCGTTGGCGCCGGACTGCAGCAGCCCGGTCTGGTTATGCGGGTTGCCGTCGCCGGTCATCACCAGCACCGGCAGGCGGCGCTTGCCGTAGCCGAAGTCCACGCGCACGCGCTGCACCACGTCGCGGCCGCTCAGTTCGCCCTTCAGGGTGACGTCGGTCAGCACCAGGTCGATGCGATGGCGGCTGCGGCCCAGCGACTCGGCGGTGAGCAGGGTGAACGCCTCTTCGGCGCTGACCACGTGCAGCACGTTCAACTGCTGGCGTTCGAGCATGCGCTTGGTGGCCTCGGCCACCACGCGGCTGTCCTCGATATAGAGGATGGTCGCGCCGGGAATGGTCTGCGGCTGCACATAGCCGCGGATGAAGGTCGCCAGCGCCTCGTGGCCCAGCGCCTTGTCGAAATAGTCGGTGACGTACTCGGTGAAGCGACGCTGCTCCAGATGCTGCTGGGCATCGCCGGACACCACGATCACCGGCACGTAGGCCTGGCCGGCCGCTTCGCGGATCATCCGCGCCAGCGCCAGGCCGTCGCCATCACGCAGGGTCAGCGAGGTGGTCACCAGGTCCACCGGGCCCTGCGCCAGCGCCTGCTGCGCATCCTCGATGCTGTCGCAGCCAATCACCTCCACGCCCGGCAGGTCGCGCTGCAGGACGTCGGCGATCAGCTTGCGGACCAGCTTCGAGCCATCGACCACCATCACCCGCGTCGCGGGCCCTTCAAGGTGCTTCAGCGCTTGCGGTTGCATGCCGGTCTCAGGTGTCGGTCGGTCGGGTCTGGCGCAGGAAGTGGCCGGTGACCAGCCACGCACCCAGCCAGCCCAGCAGCAGCGTGCCGAGCAGGACCAGGCCACCGTGCAGCAGGTCCAGGCCGTGCAGCACGAACGGGCTGCCGTAGCTGCGCGAGAGTTCGGCCAGCGGCACGCGCAGCGCGGCACCGGCGGCGCCGATCAGGGCCAGCGCAACCGCGCCGGCGCCCAGGCCATACCACGCACCCAGGTACAGGAACGGGCGGCGGATGAAGCCATCACTGGCGCCGAGCAGCTGCAGCACGCCGATCTCTTCGCGGCGGGCCTGGATGTCCAGGCGCACGGTGTTGCCGACCACCAGCGCGGCACCGACGCCGAGCAGGACCGACAGCACCTGCACCAGCCGCGCGCCGAACGCCAGCCAGGCATCCAGGCGCTGGCGCCACAGTGCATCGTGCTGCACCAGGTCGGCCTCGGGCAGGCTCTCCAGCGCGCGCGCCAGGCGCGCGTCGTCCTTGCCCTGGCCGGGGGTGATCACCAGCAGCGAGGGCAGCGGGTTGTCATTGAGTGCGTCGATCGCCTCGCCGAGGCCGGCGTCGCGCAGTTCCTGCAGGCCCTGCTCGGGCGTGCGCACGTTCACTTCGGCCACGTCATCGCGGTCGCGCAGCTGGCCGGCCAGGCGCAGCGCGCCGGGGCCATCGACGTTGCCCTTCAGGAACACATTGATGTCGCGCGACTGCTGCACGCTGCCGGCGAACTGCTTGAGGTTGTCCAGCGCGATCGACAGGCCCAGCGGCAGGGCCAGCGCCAGCGCCATGACCATCACCGTCAGCAGGGTCGCCCACGGTTTGCGGCAGGCACGGCCGAGGCTGAACACCACGCTGTGCGCGTGGTGCTGGAACCAGACGCCCACGCGCGAGGGGGCGGCGGCTTCGCTGTTTTCGTTCTTCGCCATGCGTTACTCCGCCAGATCCTGCGGCGAGATGTCATCCACCAGCCGGCCGTGGTCGAGGATCAGCACGCGCTTGCGCATGCGGCGCAGCAGCGGCAGGTCGTGACTGACCACCAGCACGCTGGTGCCGCGCGCGGGCAGCTCGGCGAACAGGGCCATGATCTCCGCCGCCAGGGTCGGGTCGAGGTTGCCGGTCGGCTCATCGGCCACCAGCAGCTTGGGCTCACCGACGATGGCGCGGGCGATGCCAACGCGCTGCTGCTCACCGGCCGACAGCTGCGAGGGCAGCGCCTTCTCGCGGTGGCCCAGGCCCATCCGTTCCAGCACCGAGCGCACGCGCTTGCTGATGTCGCCACGGCGGGTGCCGCGCAGGATCAGCGGCAGCGCCACGTTCTCGGCGATCGAGCGGTCCATCAGCAGGCGGTGGTCCTGGTAGACCGCACCCACCGCGCGACGGTGGCGGGGCACATCGCCGCCACGCACCTTCAGCAGGTTGCGCTCGTCGAACACCACCGCGCCACGGCTGGGCCGCTCGTCCAGGTGGATCAACTTGAGCAGGGTGCTTTTGCCCGCACCGGAATGGCCGGTGACGAACAGCATCTCGCCCGGCGCGACCTCGAAGCTGACATCGGTCAGTGCCTCGTGGCCACCGGCGTACTGTTTGCTGACATTGTCGAAGCGCAGGACACTCATGCCCCGATTATGCAGGACCGGCGCGACGTCGTGGAGACGGTCACACGAGCGGTAGTGCCGGCCGCTGGCCGGCAACCCACACAACTGCCAGCCAGGGTGGGTGCCGACCGTTGGTCGGCACGCCCTTGAAGCCACCCGACCAACGGTCGGGTGCTACCCGCTGATCGGCAGCGCCGATCAGTTACCCGACAGCATCCGGCGGATCTTGCGGCCGATGCGGGTCAGGAACGAATCGCCGGTATCAGCAGCCGTGCGCACCGGCTTGGCCACCACCTGCACCGGCGTGACCGGGCTGGCGCCATTGCCGGCGGCGTTCTGCACGCCCTCGGCACCTTCGACCGGACGACCGTGGCGACGGCGGCGGCGCTTGCGCGGCTTGTGCTCGCCGTCCGCAGCACCTTCCGGTGCGCCTTCGGCGCCCGGCGGGCGCGGCGGACGCGGGGCCTGGGCAGCGGCGCCTTCGGCACCGGCGGCCGGCGCGGCAGCGCCCTGCTCGCCTTCCGCGCGTGGCTTGCGCGGGCCACGCGAACGGCGTTCGCCGCTGCGCTCACCGTCACGGCCACCACGGCCACCACCACCACCGCCGGAACGGCCGCCACTGCGGCCACCGCCCCGACGCTCTTCCTCGGCGGCACGGGCTTCGCGCGCTTCGCGGAAGATCTGGCCGACGCTTTCGTTGTCCTCGCCTTCCTCGCCTGCAGCCGGTGCCGGGCGTTCCGGGCGCGGCAGCGGGGTCAGCAGTTCCTTGGTGACCGGCTCGGACGGAATCTTCTGCTCGATGTAGGCCTCGATGTCCGGCAGGCCCATGGCGTAGCGCTCGCAGGCGAAGCTGATCGCGTCGCCCTCTTCACCCAGGCGCGCGGTGCGGCCGATGCGATGCACGTAGTCTTCGGCGTCGAACGGCAGGTCGTAGTTGTAGACGTACTTGATGCCGTCGATGTGCAGGCCGCGCGCAGCCACGTCGGTGGCCACCAGGATTTCCAGCTGGCCCTTCTGGAAGCGGTTGAGCAGGCTCTCGCGCTTCTTCTGCGGCACATCACCGGACAGCACGCCGACACGGTAGCCGGCCTTTTCCAGCGAACGCGCCACGCGCTCGACGAACACCTTGGTGTTGACGAAGACCATGGTGCGCGCGCCTTCGCTGCGCGACAGCAGGCCCAGCAGCAGCGGGATCTTCTCGTCGTCGGCCGGGAAGTAGATGCGCTGGCGCACGCGCGCGGCGGTGATGGTCTCGGCTTCGACCACCAGCTTCTGCGGCTCGTTCATGTGCTCGTAGGCCAGCTCCAGCACGCGGTGGCTGAGGGTGGCACTGAACAGCAGGGTCTGGCGGGTGGTGCGCTCCGGCATGCGGCGCAGCAGGAAGCGGATGTCCTTGATGAAGCCCAGGTCGAACATGCGGTCGGCTTCGTCCAGCACGCAGATCTCGCAGGCGTGCAGCGACACCACCTTGTGCTGCTTGACGTAGTCGATCAGGCGGCCCGGGGTGGCGATGATCACGTCCACGCCCTGCTGCAGCAGCTCGCGCTGCTTGTCGTAATCCACGCCGCCGTAGACCAGGGCGAAGCGCAGGCCCAGGTCGGAACCGAACTTCACCGCATCCTTGTGGATCTGGATGGCCAGCTCGCGGGTCGGGGCGAGGATCAGCGCACGCGGATCTTCCGGCTTGCGATCGGCCAGCGCCGGACGCGTCAGCAGGCGGTTCACGACAGCGACCAGGAAGGCCAGGGTCTTGCCGGTGCCGGTCTGGGCCTGGCCGGCGACATCACCGCCGGGCAGCGCGACCGGCAGGGTCAGCGCCTGGATCGGGGTGCAGCGGGTGAATCCGGCTCCTTCAAGGCCGGCCTGCAGGGCCGGGTGCAGCTCGAAGGAGGAAAAGGTCAAATCGGTCAGCGGTTTGTCGCTCATGAGTCCGTCTTGGTATGGCCGCCGGCCCGTGGGGCGGCTGGCACTTCATCGTCTAGGGGCACCGTCGCAAACTGCGGCCCCTGCGGCGGGTTGGCAGGCTGGGACCACCCGGTCCGCGCGCCGCACAATGGCCCAGTTTAACGCACTCGGGCCGGCAAACCGGAATGCCCTGTCTCACCAGCTGAAGAGACGGCGCGCCTTCATCCAGCCACACGGGACTTGAACGACCCCGCCGGTCCCGCTGGTGTCGCCCGCTGCCACCCCCATCTTCGGGAAGACAGTGAAATCCGACACATACCGGGCTTCGAAGCGATCACGATACGCTGGGTTCCAGCCGGCGCCTGTCCCCGCCCTGCGATAGGGGTACACTGCCGGCCGTGAGCGTCCAGGCATCCCGCCGAACGCACCGCGGCAGTGCGCCGCGAGGCAACGACGAGGGTCGCGCCACCGGGCATGGCCCAGTTCACCCACCTCCGGCATGGCCGGGTGCAATCCAAGACGAGAAACCAAGATGAGCGACAAGGTTGTACATGTCGGCGACGCCGACTTTGATAGCGCAGTGCTGAATTCCAAGGAACCGGTGCTGGTCGATTTCTGGGCCGAATGGTGTGGCCCGTGCAAGATGATCGCCCCGGCGCTGGACGAACTGGCCGATGCCTACCAGGGCCGCGCCAAGATCGCCAAGGTCAACGTCGACCACAATCGTGCGCTGGCCGCCAAGTACCACGTGCGTTCGATCCCGTACCTGGTCGTGTTCAAGGACGGCGAGAAGGTCGGCGAGCAGATCGGTGCGGTGGGCAAGGCCCAGCTGGCCGGCCTTCTGGACAAGGCCCTGGCCTGATCCTGCTGTTTTCCGGCAGCCGCCACCCGCGGCTGCCGGCGGACGCCCAGCGTCCATGATGAATGCTGTTCCCGGCAGCCCTTGCACGGCGCCGCAGGCCGATGATAGTGTCGGCACATCCGGCCGCGTTCGCGTGCCGCACCCTCTGGACGCAGTTTCTTCCAGACCCATTCCCAACGTTCGCCGCCCCAGCCGGGCGCTCGCACCTTCAAGCGAGGAATAACGCTCTTGTCCGATAACACTTCCGAAACCGGCAGCGCCGATGCGCCCGCCGAAAAGCGCGTGCGCAAGCCCCGCGTGAGCAAGGCCGCCGCCCCGGCAGCCGCCGAAACCAGCGCCGCTCCGGCGCAGCCGACCCTGCCGCTGGCCGCCGCGCCCGAGGCACCGGCCCCGGCCCCCGCACCGAGCGCGCCCGCCGCCGAGGCCCCTGCCAGCAGTGGCGGTGGCGAAGGTGGTGAGGGTCGCGAATCCGGCCAGCCGCGGCAGCAGAACCACCAGGGCGGTGGCCAGAACCAGGGCCAGAACCCGTACAACCAGAACGGCCAGCAGGGCCAGGGGCAAGGCCAGGGCAACCGCCGTGACCGCTTCCGCAACCGCCGCGACCGTGACCGCAACAACAACCGCTTCCGCGACGACGGCATGCCCAACGACGGCGGCGAGCAGCAGCCCTTCGTGCCGCGTCCGCACGCCAACGTGCCGGAAGGCTTCCCGGTCTATTCGCTGAGCGACCTCAAGCGCATGCCGGCACAGAAGCTGCTGGAAATCGCCGAGCAGCTGCAGATCTCCGAAGGCGTGGCACGCGCCCGCAAGCAGGATGTGATCTTCGCCCTGCTGAAGGTGCTGACCCGCCATGGTGACGGCGTCGCCGCCGACGGCGTGCTGGAAATCCTGCCGGACGGCTTCGGCTTCCTGCGCGCGGCCGAAGCCAGCTACCTGGCCGGCCCGGACGACACCTATATCTCGCCCAGCCAGATCCGCCGCTTCAACCTGCGCACCGGCGACCACATCTCCGGCCGCATCCGCTTCCCGAAGGACGGCGAGCGCTACTTCGCGCTGAACATCGTCGACACCATCAACGGCGAGCCGATCGAAGCGTCGAAGAACAAGGTGCTGTTCGAGAACCTGACCGCCCTGTTCCCGCGCCGCCGCTTCACCCTGGAGCGCGGCAACGGTTCGTCGGAAGACATCACCGGCCGCATCCTCGACCTGATGGCGCCGCAGGGCAAGGGCCAGCGCTCGCTCATCGTGTCGCAGCCGAAGGCCGGCAAGACCATGATGATGCAGCAGGTCGCCACCGCCATCACCACCAACCACCCGGACGTGCACCTGATCGTGCTGCTGATCGACGAGCGCCCGGAAGAAGTGACCGAAATGCAGCGCACCGTGCGCGGCGAGGTCATCAGCTCGACCTTCGACGAACCGGCCGCGCGCCACGTGCAGGTGGCCGAAATGGTCATCGAGCGCGCCAAGCGCCTGGTCGAGCACAAGAAGGACGTGGTGATCCTGCTCGACTCGATCACCCGCCTGGCCCGCGCGTACAACAACGTGGTGCCGAGCTCGGGCAAGGTGCTGACCGGTGGCGTGGACGCCAACGCCCTGCACCGCCCGAAGCGCTTCTTCGGTGCCGCGCGCAACGTGGAAGAAGGCGGCAGCCTGACCATCATCGCCACCGCGCTGGTCGACACCGGCTCGAAGATGGACGAGGTGATCTACGAAGAGTTCAAGGGCACCGGCAACAGCGAAGTGCACCTGAGCCGTCGCATCGCTGAAAAGCGCGTGTTCCCGGCGATCGACATCAACCGTTCCGGCACCCGCCGCGAAGACCTGCTGATCGAGCCGGAACTGCTGCAGAAGATCTGGATCCTGCGCAAGCTGCTGCATCCGATGGATGAAATGGCCGCGATGGAGTTCCTGCTCGACAAGATGAAGAACACCAAGTCCAACGACGAGTTCTTCGGTTCGATGAAGCGCTGATCCACGGCATTGCATCGAAAAGAACCTGCCGCTCGCTGCGGCAGGTTTTTTTTTACCTGCAGGGCGACCCACTTCACTTCACCGCCGCCCGGTTTTGGCGATAATCCGCCCGACGCCCTGCCCGGCCCCGAGGGCCTGGCCACCGATTCCCGCTGTCGCCCCTTCCGGAGAACCGGTCGGGTCCAGCCTCCTGCCGGATCCGTCGACGCATGCGCACGCTGTCTCCCCGCCTCAACCTGGGCAAGCTGATCCTCGCCCTGGCCCTGCTCAGCGCCATCATCGCGCTGGCCAACACCCTGCTGGCCAGCTACCGGGTGCAGCGCGACCAGCTGGTCGGCAACACCCTGGAGGCCAACCGCGTCTACGCCACCAAACTGGCCGAAACGACCCAGAACTTCCTGCTGGCTGCCCAGCAGGAACTGGCCTACGCCGCCACGCGGCTCGGCCAGGGCAACCTCGACCCGGCACAGGCCCAGGACGACGCCAGCCGCCTGCAGCTGCAGACCAACAGCTTCAACTCTTCGCTGGTGGTGGATGCCGACGGCCTGGTGATCGCCACCTCGCCGCAGACCCTGCAGCTGCAGGGCGAAGTACTGCACAGCGTCGGCAACAATGCCGCGCTGGCCGCGCGCCAGCCGATGATCAGCGACCCGTACCAGTCGGCCACCGGCAAGCTGCTGGTCTCGCTGTCGCACCCGATCTTCGATCGCCAGGGCCACTACCGTGGTTACGTCAGCGGCACCCTGTACCTGCGCCAGCGCAGCGCACTGCACACGCTGCTGGGCAAGCACTACTACCGTGATGGTTCCTACCTGTACGTGGTCGATCGCCATGGCCGCCTGCTGTACCACGCCGATGGCAAGCGGGTGGGCGACTACGTGGTCGGCAACCCCGCAGTAAAGGCCGTGGTGCGCGGCGAGCGTGGCGCGCAGCAGGTGCGCAACAACCTGGGCGTGTCGATGCTGGCCGGCTATGCGCCGGTGGCGGCCACCGGCTGGGGCATCATCGCCCAGCGCCCGACCGAGGCCACGCTGCAGCCGCTGTCGCGGTTGATGACTGCGGTAATCTGGAACGCAATCCCGCTGGGCCTGCTGTCGCTGCTGATCACCTGGTGGTTCGCCCGTCGCATCTCGATGCCGCTGTGGCAGCTCGCACGCAACGTGCAGGGCGGCGAAGACACTGGCAATGCGATCAGCCACGTCAGCGGCATCCGCGCGTGGTACTTCGAGGTCGCCCAGCTCAAGCAGGCGGTACTGCACAGCTTCAATGCGCTGCAGGACCGCATCGGCACGCTCAACCGCGCCAGCCGCACCGATCCGCTGACCAGTCTTCTCAACCGCCGCGGCCTGCAGCAGGCGCTGGATGCCCTGCAGGTACAGGGCATCCCGTTCGCGATCCTGGCGCTGGACATCGATCGCTTCAAATCGATCAATGACAACCACGGCCATGACGTCGGCGACGCTGCCATCGTCCACATCGCCAACCAGATGCGCCGCTACTCGCGCGACAGCGACATCCTCTGCCGCGCCGGTGGCGAGGAGTTCCTGCTGCTGTTGCCGGGCATCAGCGCCGAGTCAGCGCGACAGGCTGGCGAGCGTCTGCGCCAGCACATTGCCGACCATCCGTTTGAACCGGTCGGCACCATCACCGTCTCGCTGGGCGTGGCCCACTTCCCCAGTTTCCATGTCGATGCCGAGCAGGCACTGCGGCTGGCCGACAAGGCGCTGTACCTGGCCAAGGAACAGGGCCGCAACCGGGTGGTGGTCTACCCCTACGCCGATTGACGCGGAGCCGGGCTGGCCGGCTCCGCAGTGATCGTCAGCCCTGCTCCAGCGGCGTCAGCAGGCGCAGGCCGCGCTTGGCGCCGTCCACCATGTAGATGCCGCCCTCGGGCAGCAGGTCGCTGCCGTTTTCCGCCGCGTCACCGGTCACCCACGGTGCGCGCTGCTTCGGTCCTGGAATGAAGGCGCGCCAGCGGCCATAGCGCTCGGCAGCGGCATTGCGATCATCCGAGAACGCATAGTTGACCGGCACGCGTACCGACCAGAATTCCCGTGTGACGTCCTTCCCGCTGCTTGGAGGAATGAAGGTCCACTTGCGGGCGGTATTGATGCTGGCCTTGGCCAGCACATCGCGCAGCTTGGCCATGGTCCGCTCCGGCCCCGCCACGGTCATGTTGACCTGCTCGGCGATGACGTCGGCCACCGTGCCATCACGGGCGACCTTGATGATCAGGATCACATCGCCCTGACCACCGATCCTCATTGCCTCGTCCGGATAGCGCGGCGGCGCCAGGCGCTCTGCGGTCACCGAATCGGTGGCCTTTGGATCGTACTCGCTGAAATCCACGCTGGTCATGCTGACTTCGTAGTCGCCCTTGCCCGTGGACTTGCCACGCAGACGCACCCGAAACGGTGCCTGTGCGGCGACGGCCTTGCCATCGACCCGCGTCGGCTCGAAACGCCAAGGGCGAATGGTGCGTTCAACAAACGCGGCAACACCCGGGCTGATGTTTGCCTTCTGATCGAGCACCAGAGCGCTGACTGCGCCTTCTGCCGTGACCTCGATCTTTCCGGTCAGTGTCATGCTCAATTCGGTGGTGGCACGAACCGCGCGCGTGGTCTGCGCGTTGGCATCGCCGGCGAACAGCGGAGCGCCGGCACCAACGGCCAACGCGAGAGCGAGGAACAATGGGGAACGCATCATTGCCGGATCCTTGGTGATGAAGGGCGAGAGTACCTCAGTCCCAACACCCATGACAGCTGGCTCACGCCAACCGGTGCGCGCCAGCATAGGGCGGCGTGTCCGGATAGTCACCTCGGGCGAAGCGTTCCTGCAGGCCCTGCCACCAGCCCGGGTCGAACAGGTGCCGGTAGTGCTCGCGCACCGCTGCCAGCTCTGCAGCGGGCAGGCCCATGAACGGGCCGAAGCGCTCGGGAAACACGTCGCGCGGCCCCACATGGAACCATGGCTCGTCGGACATCGCTTCCTCCGGCGTACGCGGCTGCGGCCAGGCGCGGAACACGCAGTCGCTGACCAGGCACAGTTCGTCGTAGTCGTAGAACACGGCCCGGCCGTGCCGCGACACACCGAAATTCTTCGGCAGCATGTCACCGGGGAAGATGTTGTTGCGTGCCATGTCGGTGATCGCCTGCGCATAGTCGAGCACCGCCGCCCGCACCGCCTCCGCGCCCTGCTCGCGCAGGTACAGATTCAAGGGACGAAAACGACGCTGCACATAGCACAGTGCGACTTCGACCTCGTCGCCATCGATGCGTACGCTCTGCGCGCACTGCTGCAGCAGTTCACCCAGCAGGGCCGGCGCGAAGCGGTCGCGCGGAAAGCGCAGGTGGCGATAGGGCTGTGCGTCGAGCAGACGGCCGACACGATCGAGGTTGAACACCAGTGCGTACTTCTCTTCCACCTGCTGCCGCGACATCGCCTTGGGCCACGCGAAACGGTCGCGGATCAGCTTGAACACCAGCGGGTAACTGGGCAGGGTGAACACCGCCATGACCATGCCCGGCGTGCCCTCTGCATGCACCAGCCGCTCCTGCGGGTGCTCGTTGAAATGACGGAAGAAGGTGCGGTAGCGCTCGGTCTTGCCCTGCTTGGCGCGGCCCAGCACGGTGTAGATCTCATCGATGGGCTTGCCCGGCAGCAGACTGCGCAGGAACACCACCGCATCACCTACCGTGGCCAGGTTGGCCTGGAAGTAACTGCGCGACACGCCGAACAGGTGGGCCACGTCCCGGCGCCGGGTCAGCACCGCATCGGCGCGCAGGCCACGCTCGTCGTTCACCAGGGCAATCACGCACGGCGAGAACCGGTGCTCGCCGAACACGCGGCCAACCAGGTAAGCGCGGCGCTCGCGGTAGAACACCGTGTCGAGCAGCTCGATGCTGCGTACCGGCGTATCGCCCCAGTGGGCCAGGTCATCCTGCAGGCGCACCGCGATGGCCGCGGCGCAGCGCAGCTGGTGCGCATAGGGGATATCGAAGCGATAGTCGGCCAGCACCCGCTGCAGCGCCTCCACCGGCCGCGTCGGCGAAACCGCGTAGGTATGCCGCGCCACCGGGTGGGTGATGGCATCGGAGGGTTCGACATCGAAGGCGATGAACTCCAGCGCCGGGTCCACGCCCCGGATGGCAAACAGGCGCCGCGACAACGTGTTGTAGAAGGTCTTGTACAGCTCGGCGTCGATCAGGCCCTGCAGCAGCGCGCTGTAGCGGGCGTGCACCCGCAACCACAGCGCGCGCTCGCCGATCGCGTCACCGGCGAGGCGGCGCAGCGCATCCATCTGCTCGGCGATGCACAGGTCGTACAGGGCGATGCGCTCGACCGCATCCTGTCGCGCACCGGCCCAGTCGCGCTGCTCGAAGCGCTGCCGCGCCCGCGCGGTGATCGCCGCAAAGCGGGCGTGGTACTGCTCGAAACCGTCGCGGATGGCTACCGCGATGCGCGGTGCCAGCTCGGCAGCGATGTCAGGCCTGGACATGCATGGCTCACCCGGGAGGACCGGCTTCACCATACGCTGGCGTGTGCGATGCCGTCGAGCGCGAAGGTAGTGCCGGCCGCTGGCCGGCAGCACCTGGACCGTCGAGGGATCGATGCAGATGCCGGCCAGCAGCCGGCACTACTGGCTCAGATCGCCAGTTCGGCTTCCACGTCCTGCACCTTGCGCCGTGCCAATGCCAGGTTGGACCTGGTACGGTCCAGCACGATGTAGAAGAACAGGCCCTTCTTCTTCGCCACCGGGCGCATGATGTGGTACGCCTTGCCCAGCGAGATCAGGATGTCCTCGATGCTGTCGTTGAGGTTCAGCGATGCGGCGGTCTTCATCTTGGCACGGATCACTTCGGTGTTGCCGGCGGCGGCCACTTCCATGTCCATGCCGGCACCGGCTTCGCCCAGCAGCATGCCGCTTTCATAGTCGACCAGCGCCACTGCCTGCGCGCCGTCGATGCCCATCAGTGCGTTCAACGATTCATTCAGTCCAGCCACGTCGCACCCCTTGTCGATGTTGGTTCGAGCCCCTCGTTCCCCTGCGGCCGGGCTCACGATCCGCCGAGTTCGGCCAGGATCGCCTGGCCACATTCCCTGCTCTGCCACAGCACCTGGCCGATCACGCTTCGCTGGTCGCAGGCCGCCATCAGCAGCAACGGCACGCGCCCCTCGGCCTGGATCGCCAGCATCAGCACCTTGCCGCCCGCGGCTTCCAGCATCAGCGTCTGCAGATCCCAAAGCACCAGTTCGCGCCCCACTGCTGCAGCCAGCGCCAGCATCGCGCTGGTCATCGCTGCCAGGCGTTCACCGCGCCCTTCGGCACCGGCACTGACCAGGGCGAAGCCATCCACACTGGCCAGCACCACCGTGCGTATGCCTTCCACCCGCTGCTGCAGGTCTCGCAGCAAGGGCTGCAGGCGCTCACGCTGGCCGGCGTCGGGCAGTAGCGCCACCTGTCCGTCAGCCATGCGCGGCCACCAGTGCGTGCGCTTCCATCTCGCCCATCAATACATCCATCAGCAGCAATCCCTGTTCGCGGTCGCGGGTATCCACGGCCAGTAGCGGCAGCGGCTGGTCATCAAGGCAGGCAAGGGCGGCCCAGTCATCCAGCGCGGCGTGCGGTGCCTGGTCGAGATGGGTGACGGCCACCACCAGCGCCAATGACGATGCGAACGGCCGCAACACCTGCAGATAATCCTCCAGTTCGGCAACCACGCCCGCGCGCCGCGCATCCAGCAGCAGCACGGCGCCGCGGGCGCCCTGCAGCAGGATCGGCCAGAGGAAATCGAAACGCTGCTGTCCCGGCGTGCCATACAGGCGCAGCCGCTCGCCATTGGGCAGGTCGATATCTGCATAGTCCAGGGCGACGGTGGTGGAGGCCTTGTCGGCACCGAGGCGGTCGCTGTTGGCCACGTCGGTGTCGACCACCGCGCCGGCCGCGATGCTGCGCACCAGGGTCGACTTGCCACTGCCCATGCCACCCAGCACCACCACCTTGTGCTCACGCATTGCGTTCGCTCCCACGCAGGTGACGCCACAGGCGGGCGAGCAGGCCGTTGTCAGCGCCGGCAGCGCGTTCCGGCAGCGGTACCGCCGGTGCTGCCTGCAGCTGCGCGTAACCGCACAGGTAAGCGGCATGGATGAAATCGCGCACGGCCGCAGGCGGCAGATCAAGCAACATCGCGCACTCGTCCACCGTGCACGCGCGCTTGAGCAGCAGCGAGCACAGGCGGAAGCCATCATGGTCATGGCCCAGCACACGGAAATCGGGCCAGCGCAGCAGCTTTACCGAAGCACCGCGCAGGCGTTCGTCCAGTGCCTGCCAATGGCGGCTGCGTTGCGCCCATTGCCACAGCAGCGGCCGCAGTGGCTGGCGTGGCCGCTCGCCGGCCAGGCCATGCAGGCGTGCGGGTGTCAGCGCATCCAGCTGCAGGCGTTCGAAGGCATCGGCCAAACGCTCCACCAGGGCCGTAGCCGGTTCCTGCAGCAGCACGGCCTGGTCATGCTCCAGGTCCATCAGCAGCAGAGGCTCGCCCGCATCACTCAACAGGGCCTGGCCCTGTCGCAGCGGCAGCCGCTCGCGCAGCAGACGGGTGATGGCATGCGCACCATCAGCCAGGCGGATCGGTGCGGGTGCGTGCATGGCCAAGGGCTCCACTGCCAACTGCATGCGGCGCAGCGCGCGGCCGATGGCACCATCGTCAAGCACGTCCTGGTGCCCGTCGCCATCACGCAGCTGGCCGCCGATGTCTTCGATCCAGCACTGCAGTCGCGGACGCTGCTGGCGCATGCGCAGGGCCGCGTTGCGCAGCGCCGGCGTATCGCGGATGACCAGCAGGTCGCAATCATCCAGGTCCTGGCTGCGGCGGATCTGGCCGTCCGGCAGGGCCGATGCCACGCGCAGCCGCTGCAGCAGGGCCTGCTCACCCTGGATGTCGGTTCCCACTACCAGCACGCGTGCCATCCGTGTTCCCCGTGCGGCCACCTCCCCGGTGGCCTCGCGTCGCCAAGGCTAGGGCATCGCCAGCGGCAGCCGTCGTGATCGACTGCTCAGATCGAGGGCGGTTGCAGACGGTGTCCGATCAGTTCTGCGACGGCCATCGCGGGCAAGTTTCATGCCTCGTTGACGACATTCCGACAGCCGACGGGAATCACGGTTCTGGACGCGGGTCGAATGGGGTGAGATCCATTTTGCATGGCAAAAGGGTTCTGACCCGGAGCCCAAAAGAAACCCGCGCCGAAGCGCGGGTTCCGGTGTCACGACCGAACGGCGATGGATCAGCCGCGCAGCTGCTCCAGCGCGGCGTTGAAGGTCGCGCTCGGGCGCATCGCCTTGCTCGCCTTGGCGACGTCCGGGCGGTAGTAGCCGCCGATGTCCACGGCCTTGCCCTGCACCGCGATCAGCTCTTCGACGATCTTCTGCTCGTTGTCGGTCAGTGCCTTGGCCAGCGGTGCGAAGCGTGCCTTCAGTGCCGCATCTTCGTCCTGTGCGGCCAGCGCCTGCGCCCAGTACAGCGCGATGTAGAAGTGGCTGCCACGGTTGTCGATGCCACCCAGCTTGCGCGACGGCGACTTGTCGTTGTCCAGGAACTGGCCGTTGGCTTCGTCCAGCGCCTTGGCCAGCACGCGGGCGGCGGCGTTGTCGTAGCGGTTGCCCAGGTGTTCCAGCGACGCGGCCAGGGCCAGGAACTCACCCAGCGAATCCCAGCGCAGGTAGTCCTCTTCGACGAACTGCTGCACGTGCTTCGGGGCCGAACCACCGGCGCCGGTCTCGAACAGGCCGCCACCGGCCATCAGCGGCACGATCGACAGCATCTTGGCGCTGGTGCCCAGCTCCATGATCGGGAACAGGTCGGTCAGGTAGTCGCGCAGCACGTTGCCGGTCACCGAGATGGTGTCCTCGCCCTTGCGGATGCGGTCCAGCGAGAACGCGGTGGCTTCCACCGGCGGCAGGATGCGGATGTCCAGGCCGGTGGTGTCGTGGTTCTTCAGGTACTGCTCGACCTTGGCGATGACCTGCGCGTCGTGGGCGCGGGCGGCATCCAGCCAGAACACGGCCGGGGTGCTGCTCAGGCGGGCGCGTTCGACGGCCAGCTTGACCCAGTCCTGGATCGGCGCGTCCTTGGTCTGGCACATGCGCCAGATGTCACCGGCTTCCACGGCGTGTTCGAACACCACGTTGCCGGCATCGTCGGTGACCTTGACCACGCCGTCGGCGGCGATCTGGAAGGTCTTGTCGTGCGAACCGTACTCTTCGGCCTTCTGCGCCATCAGGCCGACGTTCGGCACCGAACCCATGGTGGCCGGGTCGAAGGCGCCGTGCGCCTTGCAGTCGTCGATGACGGCCTGGTACACGCCGGCGTAGCAGCGGTCCGGAATGACCGCCTTGGTGTCCTGCAGCTTGCCTTCGGCGTTCCACATCTTGCCCGAGTCGCGGATCATCGCCGGCATCGAGGCGTCGACGATCACGTCGCTCGGCACGTGCAGGTTGGTGATGCCCTTGTCCGAATTGACCATGGCCACGCCCGGACGCTGCGCGTACTCGGCGGCCAGGTCCGCTTCGATCGCGGCGCGGGTGGCTTCCGGCAGCGACGGCAGGCGCGCGGCCAGGTCACCGATGCCGTTGTTGGCATCGAAACCGGCCTGCTTGAGCACGTCGGCGTGCTTGGCCAGCACGTCCTTGTAGAACTCGTTGACCGCCACGCCGAACATGATCGGGTCGGAGACCTTCATCATGGTCGCCTTCAGGTGCAGCGAGAACAGCACGCCCTGGGCCTTGGCATCGGCGATCTGCTCACCGATGAACGCGGCCAGCGCCTTGCGGCTCATGACGGCGGCATCGACGATCTCGCCGGCCTTGACCGTGGTCTTTTCCTTCAGCACGACGGCGCTGCCGTCCTTGCCGTGGAAGGTGATCTTCAGCGCACCGGCGTTGGCCAGGGTGGCCGACTTCTCGCTGCCGTAGAAATCGCCGGCGGCCATGTGCGCGACGTGCGACTTCGAATCCGACGCCCAGGCGCCCATGCGGTGTGGGTGCTTGCGCGCGTAGTTCTTCACCGACAGCGGTGCACGACGGTCGGAGTTGCCTTCGCGCAGAACCGGGTTCACCGCACTGCCCTTGACCTTGTCGTAGCGCGCCTTGTAGTCGCGCTGCTGGTCGTCGGCCGGGGTTTCCGGGTAATCCGGCAGCGGATAGCCCTGGTCCTGCAGTTCCTTGATGGCCGCCTTCAACTGCGGCACCGAGGCGGAGATGTTCGGCAGCTTGATGATGTTGGCGTCCGGGGTGGTCGCCAGCTGGCCCAGCTCGGCCAGGTCGTCGCTGACCTTCTGCGCGTCGGACAGCAGTTCCGGGAACTGCGACAGGATGCGGCCGGACAGCGAGATGTCACGGGTTTCCACCACGATGCCGGCAGTGGCGGTGTAGGCGTCGACGATCGGCAGCAGCGACTGGGTCGCCAGGAACGGTGCTTCGTCGGTCAGCGTGTAGAGGATCTTGGACATGGGGGACTTGGACTCTGTAGCAATGCTCAGGGGAAGGCCGGCGCCAGCGCCGGGCCACGTGCAACCGTGTCGCTTTCCCCCGTCGCCGTCAGGGTGGGCGCGCGGCGGGGAAACCCCTGCATTGTCGCGTTTTCAGCCGCGCGGGGCAAAGCGGCGCCATACGCGGCGGTACTGCACGGCGGCAACGCTGTGATCCATCCACGCACGGCGTGGATCTGCGCGAACGCCGCCGTCAGTGGATCCACGCCATGCATGGATGAAGCCAGCCACCGGCCAATAAAAAAGGACGCAGCCTTGCGGCTGCGTCCATCGTGAGTCCTGCCGGGAGAGAGTCGGCAGGACTTACTTGACCTCGAACTCCTGCGGCGTTCCAGCCGCCTTGCCATCGACCGTGACCTCGGCGCGGTACTTGCCGGCCGGCCAGCCCTTTGCATTCTTGAACGTGACGTTGGTGGTCTCCGCGCCGCTGGCATTCAGGGTCGCGGTCTGTTCGCCGGCCACCTGGCCGTCCTGGAAGGTCAGCTTGGCACCGACATTGACGTTGTTGGCGGCGCCATCGGTCTTGACCGAGACGATGACATCATCCTTCGGCGAGAACAGTGCAGCCGGGGCGACCGATTTGTCGGCGGCAGCGGTCTTGCCCACGGTGACGGTGGAAACGCTGACCGCGGCAGCTTCCGCCATCGGCGGCGGTGCACCGGTCATCGGTGCCGGCGCTGCCGGCTCGGCCGGAGCCGTGGCGGCCGGAGCGGCGTTGGTGTCGGTCGACTCTTCCTTCTTCTTGCAACCGACCAAGGCAACGCTGCCCAACAGGGCGGCGATCAGGGCGGTCTGGAGCGGGGTGGTCTTGATCATTCGGGGTTCCTCCCAGGGATTGTCGGACGGCGTTTGATCGCCGGCTTACTTCGGCGGCAGTTTCAGGGTCTGGCCCGGGAAGATCTTGTCCGGGTCGTCAAGCACATCGCGATTGGCTTCGAAGATCTTCTTCCAGGCGTTGGCGTCGCCCAGATGCTGCTTGGCGATCTTCGACAGCGAGTCACCCTTCTGCACGGTATAGGTGCCGCCGCTGACGATCTCGGCGGTGCTGTCCACCGAAGCGCTCACGCCGGAGAAGTCCGCCTTCGGCACCTGCTCGGCGGTACTGTCGACGCTGGCGCTGACGCCGGAGAAATCGGCTTTCTTCTCGGTACTCATCCACAACTCCCGTCTGCATGACTACGTGGCTCGCACGGTGCCATGGCGGTTGTTAAATGGGGATGGTGCAGATGTGAAGCCGCCCCGGGGGGCGGCTGAACAATCGGGAGAGACGGTGCCCGGTAGTGCCGGCCGCTGGCCGGCTGTGCCAGGGGGATCCGGCCTTGGCCGATTGCCGGCCAGCGGCCGGCACTACCCGTAACCGCCTGCGAATCATGGTAGTGCCGGCCGCTGGCCGGTGTTCGCCGGGCATGGCCCGGCACAACGGGCAACCGCCTGCGGCGGTTACTGGCGCAGTTCGCGGTAGGTCGCGGCCGGGGCGGCAATGCCGGGACTGGCGCGCCACGGGTTGATGTCCAGGCCACCACGGCGGGTATAGCGCGCCTCCACTTCCAGCCATTGCGGCTGGCAGCGCGCAGACACCTCGCTGAAGATCCGCTCAACGCACTGCTCGTGGAACTCGGCGTGCTCGCGGTAGCTCACCAGATAGCGCAGCAGGCCGGCACGATCGATCTTCGGCCCGCGGTAACGCAGGCTGACCGTCGCCCAGTCCGGCTGGCCGGTGACCGGGCAGTTGGACTTCAGCAGTGCCGAGACCAGGGTCTCCTCCACCACCTCACCGGCATTGGCCGAGAGAAAGTCCGCCTGCGGCGGGCCGTAGCAGTCGATCTCCAGCTCCAGCCCGTCGATGGATTCACCGAGCGGCGTCTCGCGCAGGCCCGGCAGCCCGAACTCGACCTGGACCGGCGCACCGGCACAATCCGACAGATCCGCCACGATGCGCGCGCGCAGTGCCTCGGCGCTGTCGATGCGGGTGCTGTTGAGGGAGTTGAGGTACAGCTTGAACGACTTCGATTCGATCAGCCGCGGCGAGGTGCACGGCACCTGCACGGTGGCCACGGCCACCTGCGGCTTGCCACGCGGGTCGAGCCAGCTCAGCTCGAAGGCGTGCCAGCGGTCATGGCCGACGAACGGCAGCGCGGCGTCATCGAGGCCGATCTCGGCGCGGGCGCCGCTGCGGGGGATGGGAAACAGCAGGCCGGGATCGTACTGCGACGGGTAACTGACCTCGCGACCGAGGCTGGAATCCTGTGGGGTGTTCATGGGGGGCATTGTATCGCGCGGACGGCGGGCCTTCGGCCGGGCCGGCCAACGGCGGAGCCCCTCCGTGGTGGTTCAGGCACGATCTCGGGGTCGGCCGGGAGGGTGGGTTGGCTGGGGGCCGCTGCAAGTACGTCCATGTAAGCTCGGTCGCCGCATCCATGCGGCTCACGCCCCCAGCCAACCCACCCTCCCGGCCATGGACAATTTCCCGCGCCACCACGGGAAAGATCAGGAAAATCAAAATCAGAAGCCGATCCTTCAGACATTCATGACGTCCGCCGTGCCGACCAACGGTCGGCACCCACCAACAGCAGCGGGCACCAACAGCCGCGGGAAACTGTCGAAGGCGGGTTGGGTCCGGTTGAGGGGGTGTCCGCGGCATGGATGCCGCGGCCAAGCCCCCATGGACGGGTTTACGGCGTCCCCCTCAACCGGACCCACCCCGCCATCCCACGGAATGCCCGCTTTTGACGTTGACGTTGCCGTTGATCCAAGCGGGTGCAGGGCTGCAAGCCCTGCCGGAAACCCTCACCCCGCCGGAGTGCCGGCACCGTGCAGGTAATCCAGGCTCACCTGCAGCAGCGCGCGCAGTCCGACATCCAGCGCCTTCTCATCCAGCAGGAACTTCGGCGAATGATTGGCGGGCGCCGTCGCCGGGTCGATGCCCACGCTGGTGGAACCAACGAAGAAGAACATCCCCGGCACTTCCTTCGCGTACAGCGAGAAATCCTCCGCGCCCATCTGCAGCGGTGGCTCGTACACGTTGTCCTTGCCCACCACCGCCTGCAGGCTCGGCAGCATCTTCGCGGTCAGCGCCGGGTCGTTCACCGTGGCCGGGTTGCCTTCCGATTCGTAGATGTCGGTCACCGCCTTCGCACCGTGCGCGGCGGCGGTGTGCTCGGCGACGTTGCGCAGGTCGGCGAAGATCTGCTGGCGCATGCCCTCGTCGAAGGTGCGGATGGTGCCGACCATCTCCACCTCGTCCGGAATGATGTTGTAGCGGATGCCGCCGTTGATCGCACCGAAGGTCAGCACCGCCGGTTGCTTGGACAGGTTGGCGCGGCGGCTGACGATGGTCTGCGCGGTGCCGACCAGATCGGCGGTGGCCACGATCGGGTCGACACCGTTCCACGGTGCCGAGCCGTGCGTCTGGCGACCGATCACCTTGATCCCGAAACGATCCGAGGCGGCCATCAATGGGCCACCGCGCACCGCGATCTGGCCGGCCTGCACGCTGGAGAACACATGCAGTCCAAACACCGCCTCCGGCTTGAAGTCGGCGAACAGGCCTTCCTTCAGCATCAGCGCGGCACCGCCCTCTTCCGGCGGCGGTGCGCCTTCCTCGGCCGGCTGGAAGATCAGCATCACCTGGCCCGGCAGGTCCTTCTTCATCGACACCAGCGCTTCGGCCACGCCCAGCAGGGTAGCGGTGTGCGCGTCATGGCCGCAGGCATGCATCACGCCCACGGTCTGGCCGCGGTACTGGTCGGTGGCCTTGGAGGCGAACGGCAGCCCGGTCTGCTCGGTCACCGGCAGCGCGTCCATGTCCGCACGCAGCGCGATCTTCGGGCCGGGCTTGCCGCCTTCGATGATCGCCACCACGCCGTGGTGGGCGATGCCGGTCTTCGGCTTCAAGCCCATCGCACGCAGGCGCTTGGCGACCTCGGCCGAGGTGCGCACCTCGCGGTTGGACAGTTCCGGGTGCTGATGGAAGTCGCGGCGCCATTCAACCACCTTGGCCTGCAGGCGCTGGGCAGCGGCGGTCACTTCGGGGCGTTGCCCGTCCTGGGCGTGGGCAACGGCCGGCAGGGCCAGCAGCAGGGCGGACAGCAGCAGCGAACGGCGCATCGCAATCTCCACAGCAAGAGGGGTCCAGCTGAATGTAGGGCAACACCGCCGCCACGGGAACCTCCGCGGCCGGATCCGGTCTTAGCGCCCGTCCCATCCGTCATGCAGGAAACGTGATGTGGCACAGGTATGCTTTGCGCATTGCCAACCGGGGCCGCGCCCCGTCCAGCCCTCTTGGAGTCCTCGTAATGTCACGTGTTTGGAAGATCGTGCTGCTGGTCGTGGCGGTTCTGGTGCTGGCCGTGGTCGGCCTGCGCGTCATCGGCGGGGGCAAGGACAAGGCTGGAAAGCCGGCAGCGGGAGCGCGCCAGGGTGGCGAAGACCCGGATGCCGGCCCGGTGCCGGTGACCGTGGTCGAGGCCACGCACCAGGACGTACCGGTGTATGCCAGCGCACTGGGTACCGTGACGGCAATGAACACCGTCACCGTCAGCCCGCAGGTCGGTGGCCAGCTGATGAGCCTGAACTTCCGCGAAGGCCAGGAAGTGAAGAAGGGCGACGTGCTGGCAGTGATCGATCCACGCACCGCCCAGGCCAGCTATGACCAGGCCGCGGCAGCCAAGCGCCAGAACGAGGCGCTGCTGGCCACCGCGCGCTCCAACTACCAGCGCTCCAATGCGCCGGAGTACCGCCAGTTCGTCGCCAAGACCGATCTGGATACACAGCGAAACCAAGTGGCACAGTACGAAAGCGCAGTCGCGGCGAACGAGGCCAGCATGCGCTCGGCACAGGTGCAGCTGCAGTACACCAGGGTCACCGCACCGATCACCGGCATCGCCGGCATCCGCGCGGTCGACGCGGGCAACGTGGTCAACGCCGGCACCGCGCTGGTCACCCTGACCCAGATCCACCCGATCCACGTCCTGTTCAACCTGCCCGAACGCCAGCTCGGCGACGTGCGCCAGGCGCAGGCCGCCGGCGCGGTGCCGGTGGCGGCACTGGACCGCGCCGACTCGCACGTGCTGTCCGGCGACGGCAAGCTGGACGTGGTCGACAACCTGATCAGTGCCGACAGCGGCACCTTCAAGGCGCGCGCGCTGTTCGACAACACCGACAACGGCCTGTGGCCGGGCCAGTTCGTCAACGTGCGCATGCAGCTGCGCACGATTGCCGGCGGCGTGGTCATTCCGACCCAGGCCGTGCTGCGTGGGCCGGATGGCGAGTACGTCTACGTCGTGCAGGGCGACAACACGGTGAAGATGCAGACCGTGCGCAGCGGCGTGGAAGTGGGCGACAGCCAGGTGCAGATCGCCGAAGGCCTGAAGGGCGGCGAGCGGGTGGTCAGTGAAGGCCAGTTCCGCCTGAAGCCGGGCAGCAAGGTCACCGCACTGAAGCCGGGCGAAACCCCGGCCGCACCAACCGAGGCCGAGCTGAAGGCGGCCGAACAGAAGAACGGTGGCGGCGGTGGCCGTCGCGGTGGCGGTCCGCGCTGAGCGCAGGCCACGGTTCTCCCTCGCGCCGGCGAACCCGCCGGCGCCGACATTGAAGTGCCAGCAAGGATCAGTCCGTGGGCTTTTCGACGATCTTCATCCGCCGCCCGATCGCTACCTCGCTGTTGATGGCGGGCCTGTTGCTGCTGGGCATCCTCGGTTACCGCAAGCTGCCGGTGTCGGCGCTGCCGGAAATCGATGCGCCCAGCCTGGTGGTCACCACCCAGTACCCCGGCGCCAACGCCACCACCATGGCCTCGCTGGTCACCACGCCACTGGAACGCCAGTTCGGGCAGATCTCCGGGCTGGAACTGATGACATCGGACTCGTCGGCCGGGTTGTCGACGATCATCCTGCAGTTCTCGATGGACCGCGATATCGACATCGCCGCGCAGGACGTGCAGGCGGCGATCCGCCAGGCCACCCTGCCCTCGTCGCTGCCCTACCAGCCAGTCTACAACCGGGTGAACCCGGCCGACGCGGCCATCGTCACCCTGAAACTGACCTCTGACACGCGCCCGCTGCGCGACGTCAACAATTACGCCGACTCGATCCTGGCCCAGCGCCTGTCGCAGGTGCAGGGCGTCGGCCTGGTCTCGATTGCCGGCAACGTGCGCCCGGCCGTGCGCATCCAGGTCAATCCGGCGCAGCTGTCGAACATGGGCCTGACCCTGGAACAGCTGCGCAGCGCGCTCACCCAGGCCAACGTCAATGCGCCCAAGGGCTCGTTGAACGGCAAGACGCAGTCCTACAGCATCGGCACCAACGACCAGCTGGCCAGCGCCGCCGAGTACCGCGACACCATCATCAGCTACAAGAACGGCCGCCCGGTGCGGCTGTCCGACGTGGCCGAGGTGGTCGACGGCGTGGAGAACGACCAGCTGGCGGCCTGGGCCGATGGCAAGCCGGCGGTGCTGCTGGAAGTGCGCCGCCAGCCGGGCGCCAACATCGTGCAGACCGTCGAGCGCATCCGCGCGATCCTGCCGCAGCTGCAGGGCGTGCTGCCGACCGACGTGCACCTGGAGATCTTCAACGACCGCACCGAGACCATCCGCGCCTCGGTGCACGAAGTGCAGTTCACCCTGATCCTCACCATCGGCCTGGTGGTGGCGGTGATCTTCGTGTTCCTGCGCCGGCTGTGGGCCACGATCATTCCCTCGGTGGCGGTGCCGCTGTCGCTGGCCGGTACCTTCGCGGTGATGGCCTTTGCCGGCATGTCGCTGGACAACCTGTCGCTGATGGCGCTGGTGGTGGCCACCGGCTTCGTGGTCGACGATGCGATCGTGATGATCGAGAACATCGTTCGTTACATCGAGCAGGGCAAGAGTGGCAAGGAAGCGGCCGAGATCGGCGCACGCCAGATCGGCTTCACCGTGCTGTCGCTGACGGTCTCGCTGGTGGCGGTGTTCCTGCCGCTGCTGCTGATGCCCGGCGTCACCGGCCGCCTGTTCCACGAGTTCGCCTGGGTGCTGAGCATCGCCGTGGTGCTGTCGATGCTGATCTCGCTGACGCTGACCCCGATGATGTGCGCCTACCTGCTCAAGCCCGACGCCCTGCCCGAGGGCGAGGATGCGCATGAGCGCGCAGCGGCGGCCGGCAAACAGAACCTGTGGACGCGCACCGTCGGCCTGTACGAGCACAGCCTGGACTGGGTGCTGGGCCACCAGCGCCTGACCCTGGCCGTGGCCGGTGGCGCGCTGGTATTGACCGTGCTGCTGTACGTGTTGATTCCCAAGGGGCTGCTGCCCGAGCAGGACACCGGCCTGATCACCGGCGTGGTGCAGGCCGACCAGAACATCGCTTTCCCGCAGATGGAACAGCGCACAAGGCAGGTTGCCGAAGCGCTGCGCCAGGATCCGGACGTGACCGGCGTGTCGGCGTTCATCGGTGCTGGCAGCATGAACCCCACGCTCAACCAGGGCCAGCTGTCGATCGTGCTGAAGGAGCGCAGCCAGCGTGATGGCCTGGATGAGATCCTGCCGCGCCTGCAGAAGGCGGTAGCCGGTATTCCGGGCGTGGCCCTGTACCTGAAACCGGTGCAGGACGTGACCCTCGATACCCGCGTGGCCGCCACCGAATACCAGTACTCGCTGTCGGACGTGGACAGCGCCGAAGTGGCCACGCAGGCCACGCGCCTGACCGAAGCGCTGCGCAAGCGCCCGGAACTGGCCGACGTGGACAACAACCTGTCCAACCAGGGCCGCGCGCTTGAACTGAACATCGACCGCGACAAGGCCAGTGTGCTGGGCGTGCCGATGCAGACCATCGACGACACGCTCTACGATGCGTTCGGCCAGCGCCAGATCTCGACCATCTTCACCGAACTCAACCAGTATCGGGTTGTGCTGGAAGTGGCGCCGGAGTTCCGTACCAGCACCGCGCTGATGGAACAGCTGGCCGTGGCTTCCAACGGCGCCGGCGCGCTGACCGGCACCAATGCCACCAGCTTCGGCCAGGTCACCTCGTCCAACTCGTCCACCGCCACCGGCATCGGCGCGCAGAACACCGGCATCACGGTCGGCGCCGGCAACATCATCCCGCTGTCGGCGCTGGCCGAAGGCAAGGTCAGCAGTGCGCCGCTGGTGGTCAGCCACCAGCAGCAGCTGCCGGCAGTGACGGTCTCGTTCAACGTGGCGCCGGGCTATTCGCTGTCCGAAGCGGTGCGTGCGATCCAGGAGACCAAGGACAGCCTGGACATGCCGGCACACCTGCATGCCGAGTTCATCGGCAAGGCCGCCGAATTCACCGGCAGCCAGACCGATGTGGTGTGGCTGCTGCTGGCCTCGCTGGTGGTGATCTACATCGTGCTCGGCGTGCTCTACGAGAGCTACATCCACCCGATCACGATCATCTCCACGCTGCCACCGGCCGGCGTCGGCGCGCTGCTGGCGCTGATGCTGTGCGGGCTGAGCCTGTCGGTGGACGGCATCGTCGGCATCGTGCTGTTGATCGGCATCGTCAAGAAGAACGGCATCATGATGGTGGACTTCGCGATCGAGGCGCGTCGCGCCGGTGCCAACGCGCATGAAGCGATCCGCCGCGCCTGCCTGCTGCGCTTCCGCCCGATCATGATGACCACCGCCGCGGCAATGCTCGGCGCACTGCCGCTGGCGCTGGGCACCGGCATCGGCTCGGAGCTGCGCCGCCCGCTGGGCATCGCCATCGTCGGCGGCCTGCTGCTGTCGCAGCTGGTCACGCTGTACACGACGCCGGTGATCTACCTGTACATGGAACGCTTCTCCGAGTGGCTGGCGCGCCGCCGCGAACAGCGCGCGCTGCGCAACGGTTCGCTGCAGGAGCCGCAGGCATGATCCACGCCCCGCTGCTGCGGTGGGCCGCACGATGAACCTGTCCGGCCCCTTCATCCGCCGCCCGATCGGCACCGCGCTGCTGGCCATCGGCCTGTTCATGGTCGGCCTGATCTGCTACCTGCGCCTGGGCGTATCGGCACTGCCGAACATCGAGATCCCGGTGATCTTCGTGCATGCCAGCCAGTCCGGCGCGGATGCAGCGACCATGGCCTCGACAGTCACCGCGCCGCTGGAGCGCCACCTCGGCCAGCTGCCGGGCATCGACCGCATGCGCTCGTCGAGCTCGGAAGGCAGCTCGCTGGTGTTCATGATCTTCCAGAGCGGCCACAACATCGATTCGGCCGCGCTGGACGTGCAGACCGCGATCAACTCGGCGCAGGCCGACCTGCCTTCGGGCATGGGCTCGCCGATGTACCAGAAGGCGAATCCGAACGACGACCCGGTCATCGCCATCGCGCTGACCTCGCAGACGCAGTCGGCCGACGAGCTGTACAACGTCGCCGACTCGCTGCTGGCCCAGCGCATCCGCCAGATCAGCGGCGTTGCTTCGGTCGACATCGCTGGCGCTTCGACGCCGGCGGTGCGTGTGGACGTCAACCTGCGCCTGATGAACGCGCTCGGCCTGACCGCCGACGACCTGCGCAACGCCGTGCGCGCGGCCAACGTGACCTCGCCCACCGGCTTCCTCAGCGACGGCAACACCACTACCGCGATCATCGCCAACGACTCGGTGGCGCGTGCCGCCGACTTCGCCGACCTGGTGGTCAAGACCCAGGGCGATGGCCGGGTGATCCGCCTGAAGGACATCGCCAACGTCTACGACGGCCAGCAGGATGCCTACCAGGCCGCGTGGTTCGACCACAAACCGGCGGTGGTGATGTACGTGTTCACCCGTGCCGGCGCCAACATCGTGGAGACCGTGGACCGGGTCAAGGCGCAGATCCCGACCCTGCGCGATTACCTGCAGCCCGGCACCACGATGACGCCGTACTTCGACCGTACGCCGACCATCCGCTCGTCGCTGCATGAAGTGCAGATCACCCTGCTGATCAGCCTGGCGATGGTGGTGCTGACCATGGCGCTGTTCCTGCGCCGGCTGGCACCCACGCTGATCGCTGCGGTGACCGTGCCGCTGTCGCTGGCCGGTGCCGCGCTGGTGATGTACGTGATGGGCTTCACCCTGAACAACCTGAGCCTGCTGGCGCTGGTGATCGCCATCGGCTTCGTGGTCGACGATGCGATCGTGGTGATCGAGAACATCATGCGCCACCTCGACGAAGGCATGCCGCGGATGCAGGCGGCGCTCACCGGCGCGCGCGAGATCGGCTTTACCATCGTCTCGATCACCGCCTCGCTGGTGGCGGTGTTCATCCCGCTCCTGTTCGCCAGCGGCATGATGGGTGCGTTCTTCCGCGAATTCACCGTCACCCTGGTGGCGGCCATCGTGGTCTCGATGATCGTCTCGCTGACGCTGACTCCGGCGCTGTGCAGCCGGTTCCTCAGCGCGCACGACCACAGCGCGCCGCCGTCGCGCTTCGGCCGCTGGCTGGATGCCGGCCATGAGCGCATGCTTCGCATCTACACGGTCTTCCTCGACTTCTCGCTGCGCCACGCGCTGCTGCTGTCGCTGACCCCGCTGATCCTGATCGGCGCCACCGTCTTCCTGTTCGGCGCGGTGAAAAAGGGCGCGTTCCCGCCGCAGGACACCGGCCTGATCTGGGGCCGCGCCAATTCCAGCGCCACGGTGTCCTTCGAGGACATGGTCGCCCGCCAGCGCCGCATCACCGACATGCTGATGGCCGACCCCGCGGTGAAGACCGTGGGCGTGCGCCTGGGCAGCGGCCGCCAGGGCTCCAGCGCACAGTTCAACATCGAGCTGAAGTCGCGCAGCGATGGCCGTCGCGAGACCACGGCGCACGCACTCGCACGGCTGAGTGCCAAGGCCGACCGCTACCCCGACCTGCAGCTGCGCCTGCGCGCGATCCAGGATCTGCCCAGCAACGATGGCGGCGGTTCCAGCCAGGGCGCGCAGTACCGCATCTCGCTGCAGGGCAACGACCTGGCATCGCTGCAGGAATGGCTGCCCAAGCTGCAGGCGGAGCTGAAGAAGAACCCCAAGCTGCGCGATGTCGGTACCGACGTGGACAACGCCGGCCTGCGCCAGAACATCCAGATCGACCGCGCCAAGGCCGCACGCCTGGGCATCACCGTGGGTGCCATCGACGGTGCGCTGTACGGTGCGTTCGGCCAGCGCCAGATCTCCACCATCTATTCGGACATCAACCAGTACAGCGTGGTGGTCAACGCCCTGCCCTCGCAGACCGCCACCCCCGCCGCGCTGGACGAGGTGTACGTACGTGCGCGCAATGGTGACATGGTGCCGATCACCGCGGTGGCCACGCAGATGCCCGGCCTGGCCCCGTCGCAGATCACCCACGAGAACCAGTACACGACGATGGACCTCAGCTACAACCTGGCTCCGAACGTGAGCATGGGTGAGGCCAAGGCGATCATCGACGCGACCGTGGCCGGCATGCGCATGCCTGGTGACATCCGCCTGGCCGATGATGCGGGCTTCGGCTTCAACTCCGACCCCAGCGACATGCTGATCCTGGTGTTTGCCGCGATCCTGACCGTGTACCTGGTGCTGGGCATGCTGTACGAGAGCCTGATCCATCCGGTCACCATCCTGTCCACGCTGCCGGCGGCGGGCGTGGGTGCACTGCTCGCGTTGTTCGGCACCAACACCGAGTTGTCGGTGATCTCGATGATCGCGCTGGTGCTGTTGATCGGCATCGTCAAGAAGAACGCGATCATGATGATCGACTTCGCGCTGGTGGCGCAGCGCGAGCATGGCCTGGCACCGCGCGATGCCGCGCGCGAGGCCAGCATCGTGCGCTTCCGCCCGATCATGATGACCACGATGGTGGCGATCCTGGCGGCGGTGCCGCTGGCGATCGGCCTGGGCGAAGGCTCCGAACTGCGCCGCCCGCTGGGCATCGCGATGATCGGCGGCCTGCTGTTCTCGCAGAGCCTGACCCTGCTCAGCACGCCGGCGCTGTACGTGATCTTCTCGTGCCTGGCCGAACGCTGGCGGGCACGTCGCGCACGCAAGCGCGAAGCGAAGCTGCTCAAGCGCGCGCAGCGTGCGTAGAACGGCCCATCCACGCATGGCGTGGATCTAAGGGTAGAGCCGGCCGCTGGCCGGCTTTCTCGGTACGGCAAATCTGCCGGCCAGCGGCCGGCACTACCGCGGTGGTCCGCCCTCCATATTTCACGCGCACCCCGCAATAATGGTGGGAGATCCTTCCGCCGAGCCTGCATGCCCGCCCGCCAATCCCGCCTCAGCCGCCTGTGGGCCCACGAGAAGGCCAGTTACGGCCTGCGCGTGTTCATCGCCCTGACCGCAGCGCTTGCCGTGTGCTGGCAGCTGGATGCGCTGACCGCCCTGCCCGGCGTTTTCCTCGGCATCATCGCCAGCGCCATCGCCGAGACCGACGACAACTGGTGGGGCCGGACCAAGGCGGTGGCGCTGTCGCTGCTGTGTTTCTGCATCGCTGCGGCGTCGGTGATCTGGCTGTTCCCCTGGCCGTGGATCTTCATCGGCGCGCTGGCACTGTCCACCTTCTGCCTGACCCTGCTGGGCGCGCTCGGCGAGCGCTACGCATCCATCGCCCAGGCCACGGTAACGCTGGCGATCTACACCATGATCGGGCTGGAGCAGCACGGTGCCAGCGACCTGCACACCGCGCTGCAAGCGGTCAGCCACCTGCTGGCGGGCGCCGTCTGGTACGGACTGCTGTCGATCCTGTGGACCGCACTGTTCGCCAACCGACCGGTGCGCGAGCGCGTGGCGCGGCTTTACATCGAGCTGGGCCGCTACCTGCAGCTGAAGGCCGCCCTGTTCGAACCGGTACGTGAGGCCGACCTGCAACGCCGCCAGCTCGACCTGGCCGAGCAGAACCGGCGCGTGGTCGGCGCGTTGAACGAGGCCAAGACCGCGATTCTCGCCCGCTTCGGCCGTTCCGGGCGGCCGGGCGTGAACTCCGGCCTGTACCTGCGCCTCTATTACATGGCACAGGATTTCCACGAGCGCGCCAGTTCCTCGCACTACCCGTACGGCGCCCTGGTCGATGCGTTCTTCCACAGCGACGTGCTGTACCGCTGCCAGCGCCTGCTCGATCTTCAGGGCCAGGCCTGCGCGCGCCTGGGCGAGGCGATCCGCCTGTGCCGCCCGTTCGTGTATGGCGAAACCAACCAGCAGGCCGGGCGCGACCTGGCCGATGCGCTGGCCTACCTGCGCGACCAGCAGCGCCCGCAGTGGCAGCGACTGCTGGGTTCGCTGGACCTGCTGGTGCACAACCTGCGCAGCATCGAACGCCGCCTGCTGGACGCCGAACGCTCCGAGGCCAGCCTCGACAATGTCGATACGCGCCTGCGCGACAGCAACCCGCATACCCTACGCGAGATGGGCGTGCGCGTGCGCCAGCAGCTCACGCCCGGCTCGGTCCTGTTCCGCCACGGCCTGCGCATGGCATTGGCGCTGATCGCCGGTTTCGCCGCGATCCGTCTGTTCAATGCGCAGAACGGCTCGTGGGTGCTGCTGACCATCGTATTCGTGTGCCGGCCCAACTTCGGCGCCACCCGCCAACGCCTGGCGCAGCGCATCGTCGGCACCGTGGCGGGCCTCGTGCTCACCTGGGCGCTGCTGCAGTTGTTCCCGCAACTGCACGTGCAACTGCTGATCGCGCTGCTGTCGGCGCTGCTGTTCTTCTTCACCCGCACCGACCGCTACCTGGTGGCATCGGCGGCGATCACGGTGATGGCCCTGACCTGCTTCAACCTGATCGGCGATGGCTTCGTGCTGATCGTGCCGCGCATGGTCGACACGCTGCTGGGCTGCGCGATTGCCGCTGCCGCCGCGTTCCTGATCCTGCCCGACTGGCAGGGCCGCCAGCTGCACCTTGTGCTGGCGCGGGTGCTGGAGACCGCCGCGCGCTACCTGGATTCGGTGCTGGGCCAGTACCGCAGCGGCATGCGCGATGACCTGGCCTATCGCATCGCCCGCCGCGACATGCACAACGCCGACGCCGCGCTGTCCACCGCGCTGTCGAACATGCTGCGCGAACCCGGTCACGTGCGCCGCAACCTGGATGCCGGCTTCCACTTCCTGGCGCTCTCCAACACGCTGCTTGGGCACTTGTCGGCGCTGGGTGCACACCGCGACCAGGTGGACAGCTACGCCGGCGATCCGCTGGCCTTGGCCGCCGGTGACCGCGTGCGGAAAGCGCTGCAGCAGCTGGCCTCGGCCCTGACCGCACGGCAGCCGGTCAACGAGGACGACAACGACGCTGATCGCGCGGTGGCGGCCGAGCTGGAGCAGATCGACGAGGCGATGCCGGCGAAGCTGCAGTTGATCCGCACCCAGATGGCGCTGGTGCTGCGGATGCTGCCGAAGGTGCGGGCGGCGGCCAATGAGGCCGTGCGCACGCTCACCTGAAGGCCGGCGCCGGGCAGGGCCTGGCGCGACCCGCAGTCCATCCACGCATGGCGTGGATGGACTGCACCGTGTGCAACCGTGTGTTGCGCCTGGCGCTGCATCCCGATCACGTTCCTGCGCGGATACTGGGTGATCCCCTGCTCCTGGACTCCCCCCATGAAGATCGAACTCGCCGGCCGCACCGCGCTCGTTACCGCTTCCACCGCCGGCATCGGCCTGGCGATCGCCCAGGGTCTTGCCGCGGCGGGTGCGCGGGTCATTCTCAACGGCCGCAGCACCGACAGTGTCGAACGCGCCCGCCAGCGCCTGCTCGCCGCCGTTCCGGGTGCCGAGGTGATCGGCGTCGCCGCCGACCTTTCCGATGCAGCCGGTGTCGATGTGCTGCTGGCCGGCCTGCCCAAGGTCGACATCCTGGTCAACAACGCCGGCATTTTCGGCCCCGAGGACTTCTTCGAAACCGAAGACGCCACCTGGGAGCGCTACTGGCAGACCAACGTGATGTCCGGCGTGCGCCTGTCGCGGGCACTGCTGCCGGCGATGGTCGACGCCGGCTGGGGCCGCGTGCTGTTCATCTCCTCCGAATCGGCACGCAACATTCCCGCCGACATGATCCATTACGGTGTCAGCAAGACCGCGCAGCTGTCGCTGTCGCGCGGCCTGGCCAAGCGCGTGGCCGGCAGTGGCGTCACCGTCAACGCGGTGCTGCCCGGCCCGACCCTGTCCGACGGTTTCGCGGCGATGTTCGAAGATGAACGCCAGCGCAGCGGCAAGCCGCTGGAGCAGATCGGCCGCGAGTTCGTGATGGCACACCGGCCGTCTTCGGTGATCCAGCGCACCGCCACGGTCGAGGAAGTAGCCAACATGGTGGTGTACCTGGCCTCGCCGCAGGCTTCGGCCACCTCCGGTGCGGCACTGCGCGTGGATGGCGGCGTGGTCGACGATATCGTCTGAGACCATCGACAGGTGTGCGGACCAACGGTCCGCACCCACAGCGGATAGGCAGGAATGCTAGGCTGCGCCGGTCAAGGAGGTTCCATGTCCGGTCACAACCAGTTCGCCCTGCTGCGCCAGCGCCGTTTCCTGCCGTTCTTCGTGGTCCAGGCGCTCGGTGCGTTCAACGACAACGTGTACCGGCAGGCGATCATCAGCATGTTGCTGTTCATGGCCGTGCCGGAGGAAGAACTGGGGCTGTACGCCACGCTGGCACCGGCCATCTTCATCCTGCCGTACTTCCTGTTCTCGGCACTGGCCGGGCAGATCGCCGACAAACTGGAAAAATCGCGACTGATCGTGATCACCACCACCATGGAGATCGTGATCATGTCGCTGGCGGCCACCGGCTTCCTCACCCAGAGCCTGCCGGTGCTGCTGGTCGCCTTGTTCTGCACCGGCATGCAGTCAACCCTGTTCGGCCCGGTGAAGTACTCGGTGCTGCCCTCGGTGCTCAAGCCCGAAGAGCTGACCGGCGGCAACGGCCTGGTCGAGATGGGCACCTCGATGTCGATCCTGTCCGGCATGATCGTCGGCGGCCTGGTGTTCACCGTGGCCGGCAGCCATGGCACGGTGGTGGCCGCGTGCGCGATCATCGCGCTGGCGATCTGCGGCAACATCGCCGCGCGGCTGATTCCCAAGGTCGATGCCGGCGACCCGGACCTGAAGATCAACTGGAACCCGCTGCCGGAATCGCTGGCGGTGCTGCGCATGGCGCGCCAGCAGAAGGCGGTGCGCAATTCAATCCTGGGCGTGTCCTGGTTCTGGTTCGTCGGCACCGTGCTGACCTCGCAGCTGCCGGCCTATGCGGTGACCAACCTCGGCGGCGAACCAACCCTGTACATCTTCGCGCTGGCCCTGTTCTCGGTCGGCACCGGCGTCGGCTCGCTGCTGTGCGAAAAGCTGTCGGCACGCACGGTGGAAATCGGCCTGGTTCCGCTGGGTGCGTTCGGCATGACCGCCTTCCTGCTTGACCTGTACTTCGCCCGCAGCGGCGAGGCGACCGCGCACGGACTGACCGTCGGCACGTTCCTGCAGCAACCCGGCAGCATCCGCATCGTCATCGACCTGATCGGCATCGGCCTGTTCACCGGTATCTTCGTGGTGCCATTGTTCGCGCTGATCCAGAGCCGCACGCCGAAGGCGCAGATGTCGCGCGTGTTCGCCGCACTGAACATCCAGAATTCCGGCTTCATCGTCGGCGCAGCCCTGTTGTCGCTGGCCGCGCACAAGCTGCTGCACTGGACCATCCCGCAGCAGTTCCTGGCGCTGGCCATCGCCAACGCGCTGGTGGCGATCTACATCTTCACCATCGTCCCCGAATTCCTGATGCGCTTCCTCAGCTGGCTGATGGTGCGCACCCTGTACCGGCTGCGCCCGCACGGCATCGAAGCCAACGTGCCCGACGAAGGCGCCGCGCTGCTGGTCTGCAACCATGTCAGCTACATGGACGCACTGATCCTGTCGGCGACGATTCCGCGTCCGGTGCGCTTCGTCATGTACTACAGGATCTTCAACATCCCGGTGATGCGCTGGATCTTCCGTACCGCCAAGGCGATCCCGATCGCCGGTGCGCGCGAAGACCCGGCGCTGATGCAGCGCGCGTTCGATGACATCGACGCCGCGTTGGCCGAAGGCGAGCTGGTCTGCATCTTCCCGGAAGGCGCACTGACCAGGGATGGTGCAATCGCCCCGTTCAAGTCCGGCGTCGAGAAGATCCTCGAACGGCGGCCGGTGCCGGTGGTGCCGATGGCCCTGCGCGGCATGTGGTCGAGCATGTGGAGCCGGCGCGACAGCCGCCTCGGCCGCATGCGGGTGCCGCGCCGTTTCCGAGCCACCGTCGAGGTGGTGGCGGCACCGTCCATGGACGGCCACACCACCAACGCCCAGGCGCTGGAAGCCCAGGTGCGGGCCCTGCGCGGCGATCACGCCTGACAGAATCGGACTGACAAGCAGGCCCGGCAACCTCCCCCGCATACGCCACCGTCCAGTGGCGAACACGACATGCCGTGCGTGTAAACGCATACATGCAACGCCGGTTGCGGTAGATTACGCACCCACAGGGGGGAGGTTCGGCCGATTCACCAAGGCCGGCCACCAAGGAATGGAGTCTCGCTTTGAATCAACCACCACCGCTCAGCCGTCCGGTCTACATCCCCAACCATCTGGTCTGGGCGATCCTGACGACGCTGTTCTGCTGCCTGCCGTTGGGCGTGGTGTCGATCGTCTATGCCTCCCAGGTCGATGGCCGCCGCGCGGCTGGCGATCTGCCGGGGGCCTACAGCGCGTCGCGCAAGGCGGGCTGGTGGGCAGTGGCTTCGGCCGTGGCCCTGCCGGTCCTGTTGCTGTTGTGGCTCGGGCTGTTCGGCGGCTTGGCCGTACTGGGCGCTCTTTCCGACCAATGATTCACCACCACCACCCATCAAGGAGCTTGAACCCATGAATACCGCTACTCCGCAGGTCCCGAACAACCTGGTCTGGGCCATCCTGACCACCCTGTTCTGCTGCCTGCCGGCCGGCATCGTGTCGATCGTCTACGCCGCACAGGTCAACGGCAAGCTGGCCGCTGGCGACATCGCCGGCGCCCAGGACTCCGCCGCCAAGGCCAAGAAGTGGGCCATCTGGTCGGCCATTGCCTGGGCCGTGCTGGTCGTGCTGTACGTGCTGTTCTTCGTCGTGCTCGGCGGCATGGGCGCGATGAGCAACAGCGGCTACTGATACGCCTGGACGGATCCGGCGCCTGCGCCGGATCCGTTGTTGCATGTCCGCGCTTCCCGCTCGTTCCCGACTCGCCCGCTGGGCACCGCTGCTGGCTTCCGCCGGCCTGGCCGTGGGTGCCACGGTGGTGCTGCGCAACGTCAATCCGTATGTCGCCGGCAATCCACTGCCGAGCTGCCCGCTGTACGCCCTGACCGGCCTGTACTGCCCGGGCTGTGGCAGCACGCGCTGCCTGTATTCCCTGGTCCACTTCGACCTGCCCGGCGCGATGGCGATGAACCCGCTGCTGGTCATCAGCCTGCCGTTCCTGTTGCTGATGCTGCTGAACATCGCCGGCATTCGCCCTCGCGTGCTCGACCCGCTGATGCGGGTGCTGGCCAATCCTGTGTTCTGGCTCTGGGTGCTGCCCGGGTATGCGCTGCTGCGCAACCTGCCGTGGGCACCGTTCACTGCACTGGCACCGATCTAGGTTTCCAGCCAACGGCGCAGCCCCTCGTGGTGGGCGGCGTTTGTCGGTCATGGGATAGGCCGGGCGGGTGGACTGCGCAGGGGTCGCTGCGAGTACGTCCATGTAAGCTCGGTCGCCGCATCCATGCGGCTCACGCCCCTGCGCAGCCCACCCGCCCGGCCACGGACAGTTTCCGTGCGCGTCCACCACGGAAAAGAAAGAGAAGATCAAAAGCAGAAGCGGATCGCTTCGCTACGCTCGCTCGGAGCCAAGCATGGCTCGGCTCTGGAGAACGTCCGTGCGCGGAAAACTGTCGAAGGCGGGGTGGGTTGGATGGCGGGGGTGTGAGCCGCATGGGCCCGAGGCATGCCTCGGGCGGGTTGGGCAGGACGCCCAACCCGGGTCTTGCCGTGTGCGCAGGACAGCGCACACGAGCAAGCGGCGACCAAGCCTCCATGGACGGATTCACGGCGTCCCCCGCCATCCGACCCACCCCGCCAACCCGCAGCAATCCAGCTGTCGCTGTTGCTGTTGCTCTGTTGCCTCTGCAGGTGCAGGGCTGCAAGCCCTGCCAAAACACCTACGTCACCCAGCCTGCAATCACCAGCAGGGCGAGGATCGCCAGCCACAGCAGCAGCATCCGCCACACCAGGCTCATCGCATCACGCAGGTCCGGCAACCGCTGCCACACCGGCAACAGCCCCGCCTCGGTGTAGTCGTGCGCATCCTCGCGCAGTTCGGCGTTGACGCTGGCCCGCGCCACCGCACCCAGGAACCCGGTATTGCCGGTCAGGCGCTCCCCATGGGCCTGGCGCCACGCCTTCCACGCCGTATCGAAGTTGCCCACCAGCGCCATCGAGAACGCCATCAGCTGTGCCACCGGCCACTCGATCCAGCCCAGCAGCCGCTGCGCCAGCGCCAGCGGCTCCACCGGCACGCGGGCACGCATCGGGCTTTCCGCCATCAGCGCCAGCAGCCGGTAACCGAGCGCGCCAGCCGGGCCCAGCAACAGGAACCAGAACAGCACCGCGAACCAGCGCCGCAGTGCGTTGAGCACCGTCGCCTCGACCAGCGACGGAATGTCCTCGCGCAGGCTGCCGCCGGCCGACTGCAGGTTGCGCACTGCAGCCTGCCGCGTCGCCGCATCATCGGCATCGATGATGGCCTCGATATCGCGGTCCAGGTCACGCGGGCCCCAGCACCAGGCCAGCACCGCCACGCCCAGCAGCAGCGACGGCAGGCCGAACAGCACCCCGCGCAACAGCCACGCCAGCAGCGCCATCAGCAACAGCGGCGGCAGCAGGGCCAAGGCAACGCCGGCCGGTCCCTGCCAAGCCTTGCCACCACGCGCATCCAGCCAGCCCAGCCAACGCCGGAAACCGTCGAAACGGCGCAGCGAGGCAGCAGCGGCCGGAGCAACATGGCCCAGGGCCAGTGCCACCAGCACGGCGGCCAGAGTGGTGAACATGGCAGGTCTCCCTACGAAACAGAACGCTCGGCGCCGCTACCTTACCTGTCGCAGCGGCGCCCTCAGCGGTGAACCGGACTGTAACCCGTGCCGTGTTCAGGTGGCGGCAATGCAATCACCCCAGCCGGCCCGCCTCAGCCCTTCTGCTGCCGGTACCAGTGCTCGATCAGGCCGCGCGAAATCGAGATCGGCGGCGACAGGCGGATGCCCTGGCCATCGTCCTCCACATCGCGCGCCAGCGCCGCGCCGACCTCGTCGGCACTGAACCAGCGCGCGTCTTCCAGCTCGCCGTCCACGGTCGGCAGGTCATCCTGCGCCTGCGCCCGGAAGCCGACCATCAGTGCGCCCGGGAACGGCCACGGCTGCGAGCCCAGATACTGGCAAGCGGTCACCCGCACTTTGCTCTCTTCGTGGACTTCGCGTACCACGGTCTGCTCGAAGGTCTCGCCCGGTTCGACGAAGCCGGCCAGCACCGAGTAGCGACGTGGCGCCCAGTTCGACTGGCGGCCGAGCAGCAGGCGGCCCTGGTTTTCAACCGCCACGATCACAGCGGGGTCGACACGCGGATAGTGCTCGGTGGAACACTGCGCGCAACGCCCCACGAAGCCGCCACGGGCGAACGCCACGGCACCACCGCATACCCCGCAGAAACGGGTGCGCGAGTGCCAGTAGGACATGCCACGTGCGTAGCTGAAAGCGGTCGCATCAGCCACCGACCACAGCAGCGCGGCCTGGCGCAGGTCGAGGCGACGTGGTGCGGTGACGGTGACGCTGGCGGCTTCAACCGAGAACCACGCTTGTTCCCCGCGCAGGCCGAGGAAGATCGCGGAGCCGGGACCGCCGCCGATGTCGGCGCCGGTCAGCGCCAGCGGCTGGTCGTCATCGCCGGTGAAGGCGCTGCCGTCCTGATCGAGCACCAGAATGTGCGCGCCCGGCCACAGGCGCGCCAGTGCATCGGCATCTTCGCGCAGGGCATCGGCGCGCTCCAGCGGTTCGCCCACGAAGGCGAAACCGGAAAGCGGCGAAGGAGTATTGGGCATCCTGCAAGCGTGCCGCCAATCGATGCGGGTGGCAAGCCGCGGGCTTTGCCGAAGCCGTCTGTGGGTGTGGAGCTTGTGCTCCACACACCTTGTCGCGCGGGACGCAGGCCCCGCGCCCCGCCTACATGCTGAAACTGCTGCCGCAGCCGCAGGTGGTCTTTGCGTTCGGGTTGCGGATCACGAACTGTGCACCGGTCAGGCTCTCGGTGTAGTCCACCTCGGCGCCCATCAGGTACTGCAGGCTCAACGGGTCGACCAGTAGGGTCACCCCGCTGGTCTGTACCGCCAGATCGTCCTCGGCACGGTTCTCGTCGAACTCGAACCCGTACTGGAAACCCGAACAGCCACCACCTTCGATGTACACGCGCAGGGCCAGGTCGGGGTTGCCCTCTTCCTGGATCAGGGATTTGACCTTGGCGGCCGCCGACTCGGTGAAGTTCAGCGGGCGCTCCAGCGACTGGTAATCGGGCGCGGCGGCCGGGGTGGCGCCGGGCAGGGAGACTAGCGTGCTCATGGTGTCAGCATGGGGGTGCCGACGATGGCTTTCAAGCCATCGCCTCGGCCAGCTTGCGGCGCGCGGCGGTGTCACCCTTGCCGCCATTGGCCTCATCAGCTTCCGGGGCCGGCAGGGCGGCCATCGGGGCGCTGGCATGGATCAGGCGACCGTTCAGCTGGGCGCCCGCATTCATCTCCACCACCTGGTAATGGACGTTGCCGTTGACCCGCGCGCTCGGGGTCAGTTCGACTTTCTCGCTGGCGTGCACGTCGCCGTCCAGGCGGCCACTGATGACCACCACCTGGGCACGGATCTCGCCCTCGATCACGCCATGCTCGGCGACCGTCAGGGTCGCGCCACTGGCGCCTTCGGCGGCGATCACCTTGCCATGGATGCGGCCTTCCACGTACAGGCCACCACTGAATTCCACATCACCGCGGATCACCACCTGGTTGCCGATCAGGGCATCCACCACCAGCTGGCCTTCACGGTTGGATTTGCTGCTTCCGAACATCTGCCTACTCCCCTTTGCTGGCCGGCGCACCGGCCTGTTTCCAGTCGAATACCTGGGTGGTACCCCCCGTACCACTCCCCAATGTCACCCGCACGCGTTGCGGGGTGAAGTCAGCCGGCAGCATCACGCTGCCGGTGAGCTGCTGGAAGTACCGGAACGAGTAATCCTGTCCCGGTACCTTGCTGCGCTGGTGCAGATCATCCCAGCTGATCGTGGCCAGCTTGCCGTTCTTGACGCCTTCCACGGTGAAGCGCATCTGCCCCTGGCTGATGGCGCCGCGGTTGAGGTTCTGGGTCAGCACCGCGGTGTACTGCCAGGTGCCGGCCGCTTCCGGGCTGAACTCGATCGAATGGGTGTTCAGGCCCTTGCGCTGGCTGGTCGAACCCACCAGGCGCTCATAGAAGGCAACGTCGGCACGCAGGCCGGCGATTTCCTCATCGCGCTCGGCCAGCGAGGACTGCACCTCGGTGTTGGCGGCGCGGCTAATGCGGTCGGAGGCTTCCAGCGTGGCCTGCTTCTGGCGCAGTTCGGTCAGCTGCGCCTGCAGCGTCTCGGCACGCTTCTCGGCGGCCTGCAGGCGCTGGCCCTGCGCATCGCGCGGGGTGGCCATCCAGCAGCCGCCGAGCACCGCCAGCACCAGGCTGAGCAGCCAGATGCCGCCGATCACCAGCAGGCGGCGGCGGTCGGCCGGCGGTTGCGGCGCGCCGGGCAGGCGGACCTGCACGCGCATGGGAGGACGGTTGGTCATGGGTGGATTCCGGGGCATCGCGAGGGCGACACCGGTACGGCCCCTGTGGCAAACGACGGGCTAGTGTATGACAGGACGGGTGGGTTTCCTGCGCAGTGGCGAGCCACGGTCTGTGGCGTTCAGGCATGCCATCGTCGATAGTGTGGTCCCCTGCACAGTTCCGTCGCCGGACCATCGCCATGACCGAAGCCCACCTGTTCGTGATCGGCATCCTGCTGGCCTGGCTGGCCGGCATCCGCGTCTACCTCACCGTATTCGGTGTCGGCCTGGCCGGCCTGCTCGGCTGGGTCGACCTGCCACCGGCCCTGCAGGCCACTGAATCGTGGTGGGTGCTGGGCACCTCGGCGGCGCTGGCGGTGACCGAATTCTTCGCCGACAAGATTCCCGGCGTCGACTCGGCGTGGGATCTGGTGCAGACCCTGGCACGTGTACCCGCAGGTGCCTTCCTTGCCGCAGCCACGCTGTCGCCGGATGGGCAGCTGGGCACCGGCGCACTTGCTGCCGGTGCAGGTGTCGCGCTGGCCAGCCACGGCCTGAAGGCAGGCACCCGCGCCCTGCTCAATACCTCGCCCGAGCCTGCCAGCAACTGGGTGGCCTCCGCCGCCGAGGACACCGTGGTGGTCGGTGGTCTGGCCCTGGCCCTGGCACACCCATGGATCGCGCTGATCGTGGTGCTGGCCTGCAGCCTGGCGGGCGCGCTGCTGGTGTGGCTGGTCTGGCGCACCCTGTGGAAGGGCGTGCGCTGGCTGGCACGCAGTGCATCGCCCGACAGTCCACGCCAGCCCGGCACCGGTTGATCGCCGGGCTTGTCGCATAATGGACGCGAACACCAGGAGCACCGATGGCCGCAAACGAATCCCCCGCGGGCGCCCGCCCGGGACGCGCTGAAACCCCTCCGGCCGATCATTGGCAACGCTGGACCGCTGAACCGGCGAGCGCCGTCGCCGCAGCGCCGGCAGCGGTTCCGCCGCTGGCCGCCTCCGACGCACCCGCATCGATCGGCAGCGCACCGCCGCCGCTGCCCGGCCCATCCCTGCTGGCCGAGGCCGGCGGCAATGACCCGGCACCGCTGCATTCCGATTCGCCCTACCGCGTGCTGATCGTCGAGGATGATCGCGCCCAGGCACTGTTCGCACAGAGCGTGCTGCATGGCGCCGGCATGCAGGCGATCGTGCACAGCGATGCCGACGGTGCGCTGCAGGCGATCAAGGAACATCGCCCCGACCTGATCCTGATGGACCTGCACCTGCCCGGTCTGGACGGCATGCGGCTGACCGCGCTGATCCGCCAGCAGCCCGGCCTGCAGCTGCTGCCCATCGTGTTCCTCAGCGGCGACCCGGACCCGGAACGCCAGTTCGAGGTGCTCGACAGTGGCGCCGACGACTACCTGAGCAAGCCGATCCGCCCGCGCCACCTGATCGCCGCCGTGGCCAACCGCATCCGCCGTGCGCGGGCGCAGGCCGCAACCCTGCCCGGCGTATCCGGCACCCCGGCCACCAGCAATCCGGAAACCGGGCTGCCGACGCGGCATCACGTGCTGCAGCAGCTCAACGCCGCGCTCGCCCACCGCGACCAGGGCGGCGTGCTGTTCGTCGAGATATCCAGCGCATTGGGCCTGCGCGAGCGCTATGGCTATGCCGCCTTCGAGCGCCTGATGGTGCAGGCCGGGCAACGCCTGGCAGAAGCCGGCCACCCGCACCTGCTGGCGCGCCTGAACGACAACAGCTTCCTGCTGCTTGCGCGCAATGTCAGCGAGGACAGCCTGGAAAGCATTGCCGCTGCGCTGCGCGAGCAGTTGTCGGCGCGGGCCTTCGTGATCCGCGATGACGAATCGGTGCATCTGCGGGGCGTGGTCGGCTATGCACCGCTGTCGCCGGGCTTCGACGATGCCAACAGCGCGCTGGAGGCAGTCGAGCGCACCACCCTGCAGGCACGGTTGCTCAGCGCCGGCGTGGCCGGCCACGTGCACCGCGACGTGACCAGCGAGCAGGAACACCTGGCACTGCTGGAAGGCCAGCTTGAGCTGGCCTACCAGCCGATCGTCGCCGTCGCCGGCGGCAACACCGCGCAGTACCAGCTGCTGCTGCGCCTTCGCCAGGCCGACGGTACGCTGCTGGCGGCAGGCCAGGTGATTCCGGCCGCAGAGGCTGCCGGGCGCATCGCCGATCTCGACCAGCAGGTGATGGACCATGCACTGGGCCTTCTCGACCTTTACCGGCACGCGACGCAACCATTGAACCTGTTCGTTTCGCAGTCGCTGCGCACCCTGCAACGCGATGCGTTCGCGGATTGGCTGCTGGAATCGCTGCAGCAGCGCGACCTGCCCGGCAGCGCGCTGGTGATCGACGTCCGCCTGCCCGACGCGCTGATCCATACCGTGCCGCTACAGCAGTTCTGCCAGCGCATGGCCGGCGTCGGCGTGCGCTTCTGCCTGAGCCAGTTCGAACCCGGGGGCGAAGCCGATGCGCTGCTGACCCAGCTGCCGTTGTCGTTCGTGCGCATGGCCGCGCGCTTCTCCAGCAGTCATTCCAATCCGGCCACGCGCGAAGAGCTGCGCCGGGCAATCGAGCGGGCGCACGCCGCCGGGCAGCAGATCATCGGCCAGCAGATCGAAGATCCGCAGGCCGCCGCCGCGATGTGGGTGGGCGGTGTCGACTACATCCAGGGCAACATGGTGCAGTCGGCCGGCAGCGATCTGAACTTCGACTTCCACAACGCGGTGCTCTGACGTGCCGATGTGGGTCGCGCTGCTGGTTGCCCTTGCTGCGGCCTCCATCAGCGCGCTGCTGTTGGGCCTGCGGCTGCGCGCGCGCAACCGGGCACTGGCCCAGCTGCAGCGCGAGCGCAGCCTGCTGGCCGCCGAACGTGACCAGCTGCGCCGCACCACCGAACGACAGGGGCAGCTGGAACAGCAGCTGCTGCAGGCCAAGCAGGCCGCCGAGGCGGCGGTGCTGGCCAAGGGTGAGTTCCTGGCCACGATGAGCCACGAGATCCGTACGCCGCTCAACGGCATCCTGCCGATGCTGGAGCTGATCGCACGCGGCCCGCTGGGCGAGGACCAGCGGCAGATGCTGGCCACCGCCTCGGCCAGCTCGCAGCAGCTGCTGCGCATCGTCGACGACATCCTCGACTACTCGCGGCTGGAAGCACAGGCGCTGGAACTGGAGATCACCAGCTTCAACCTGCGCGACCTGCTCGATGGCGTGGTGCAGCTGATGCAGCGCGCCGCCGACGCCAAGGGCCTGTCGCTGGGGCTGCAGCTGGACCCGTCGGTGCGCCTGCCGGTGCGTGGCGACCCGGTACGCCTGCGCCAGGTGTTGAGCAACCTGCTGGCCAACGCGATCAAGTTCACCGCGCGCGGCCAGGTACAGCTGCGCGTGCAGCGCCTGGGCGAAGGTCCCGCACAGCACCAGCTGCGCTTCGAGATCATCGACACCGGCATCGGCATCGACGACGCACTGCAGGCGCGCCTGTTCCAGTCCTTCAGCCAGGCCGATGCCTCAACGACCCGCATCTACGGTGGCACCGGCCTGGGCCTGGCGATCTGCAAGCGCATCATCGACCTGATGCACGGGCGCATCGGCGTGCTGTCCACGCCCGGCCAGGGCGCCACGTTCTGGTTCGAGATCCCGTTGTTGAAGGTGCCCGGCGACCTGCCGGCCATGGCGCGCACGCCAGACGCGCTGCTGCTGTTCAGTAGCGATGCCATCCTGCAGGCACGCATCGAGCGCATCGCGGCCCATCATGGACTGCTGGTGCACGCCCTGGCGCAGTTCGATGCCGTGGTCGAGCGCCTGCGCGCGGTGCCGAGGCCGGGGCAACCGGCACCGGCGTGGCTGCTGGTCGATGCACGTGCGCGCCGCATCGGTGAAGCGACGCTGCAACAGGCGTTGGCCGAACGTGGCGAAGACGACGGGCTGCAGGTGCTGTGGCTGCAGGACGATGCCCTTCCGCCACGCCCACGCCAGCGGCAGCTACCCTCGCATTTCGACGACGCTGGGCTGCATGCACTGCTGGCTGCACCGGTTGCGCATGCGCGCCCTGCCGCGCTGCTGGCCAACGCCGGACAGGGCCAGCCCACGCCCACGCTGCCGCCGCTGCACCTGCGCGTGCTGCTGGTGGAGGACAACACGGTCAACCGCATGGTGGCCGAGCAGCTGCTGCGCGTGTTCCAGTGCGAAGTGCGCAACGCCGCCGATGGCGAGCAGGCGTTGCTTGCCCTGCGCGAAGGCGACGTGGATGTGGTGCTGATGGATTGCCAGATGCCGGTGCTGGACGGCTATGCCGCCACCCGCCGCTGGCGCGCCGAGGAAGTGGAAAACGGGCGCCCGCGCCTGCCGATCATCGCGATGACCGCCAATGCCATGGCCGGTGACCGCGAGCGCTGCCTGCAGGCCGGCATGGACGACTATCTGTCCAAGCCGATTGCACGCGCCACCCTGCATGCGCTGCTGCAGCGCTGGGGCGGCGGCAAAACCGCATCACCTGCACGGCCTTCGATAGAGCCGAGCCATGCCCGGCTGACGGCCGATAGCCGTCGCGCTCCATCAGCCGAGCATGGCTCGGCTCTACAGGACGATGACAGCCGAGTCGGCTCCAAGCCGCAGCCGGTGCTGGACCGCGACGTGCTGGACGAACTGCATGCAGTGATCGGGGAGAGCGCCATCCAGATCGTCTCGGTGTTCCTGGAGGATGCGCCGGCAATGGTGCAGCAGCTGCAGCAGGCCGCGCAGAACGGCGAGGAGCCTCGCCTGCAGGCCGTCGCGCACAGCCTCAAGTCATCCAGCGCGAACGTGGGCGCACTGTCGCTGTCGTCAGTCGCGCAGCGCATCGAGCACGAAGCCCGCAGCGGCAGCCTGCAGCGCCCCGCAGTAGCGGTGGCGCTGCTGGTTGCGGAATTCGCCCGAGCGCGCGTTGCACTGACGGGCTACCTGGCACAGCATCGCGCCGGCCAGGCCGGCTGACTCACTCTTCCAGCTTGCTCAGCAGGTACTTCGGTTCACCGATGCGCTCGATCAGGTCGAGCTGGGTTTCCAGCCAGTCGATGTGCTCTTCTTCCGAATCAAGGATCTTCACGAACAGCTGGCGGCTGACGTAGTCGCCGACCGAATCGGCATACGCCACGGCCTCGCGCAGGGTGACCACGCCATCGCGTTCCAGCGACAGGTCGCACTGCAGGATCTCGGTCGGGTTCTCACCAATGCGCAGCTTGCCCAGCGCCTGGAAGTTCGGCAGGCCTTCGAGGAACAGGATGCGGTCGGCGAGCATGTCGGCATGCTTCATCTCGTCGATCGATTCCTTGTACTCGTGTTCGGCCAGTTCCTTGATGCCCCAGTTCTTCAGCATCTTGGCATGCAGGAAGTACTGGTTGATCGCGGTCAGCTCGTTGTAGAGGACCTTGTTGAGGAATTCGATGACCTTGGTGTCGCCCTTCATGGGGATGCTCCTGCACGCTGAAAACGCAGGCACTTTAACGCCTTGCCTGCAGCCGTGAAGGAACGCGAATCGTGCGCATTGGCCTGTGCGGCCGCACGTGAAGAATGCGAAAGCGCGCCGTCAACGCGCCGCCAAGAGACGATCAGGCGACCTGGGCCAGACCCAATACCGGCAGCGGCAGATCGTGGGTGGCACGCGCCTTGGCCAGCAGATCGCCGGCCATGTCCAGGCAGGAACCGCAGGTAGCGCCACAGCCGGTACGCATGGTCAGTTCGGCCACCGTACTGACGCCATGGCTGGCGGCTTCGCGGATCTGGTGGTCGGTGACTCCGTTGCAGATGCAGACGTACACAGGCGTGAACCGGGCTGGCAGGCCAGAAGCGGCCTGTTGGCTATTCCAATGGAAACGAGAATGGTTGTCAATCAGAGACCTGAACCATTCTCGATACCGTTCAGCCCGTCAGCTGGCCGGGCCATCGCCCGTGGCCTTCTTCGGCCAGTAGCCGCGGGTCCGAGGGCGCTTGCGTGGGCGGTCGTGCCCGGCGGTATGGCCAGGCATCCAGGCTTCGGCGGCGCTCTTGGGCATGGCGGTAACCCCCTGCCCGGCCACCCCGCGGGCCAGCGGCGCCAGATGTCGCAACGCACGCGCATAGACGCCACGCTTGAACATCACCACATGCTCCACCGGGTACCAGAAGTCCACCCAGCGCCAGTGGTCGAACTCGGGCGAGTCGGTGTGGTCCAGCTTCACGTGGGATTCGTCGCCGGTCAGGCGCAGCAGGAACCAGACCTGCTTCTGGCCGATGCAGACCTGCCGCTCATTGCGGCGGATGGCCCGCGCCGGCAGCTTGTAGCGCAGCCAGCCGGGCGTCGCCCCGAGCACTTCCACATGCTCGGGCAGCAGGCCGGTCTCTTCCTGCAGTTCACGATACATGGCCTCGACAGGCGTCTCGTCGGTGTTCATGCCACCCTGCGGGAACTGCCAGCCGTCCCGGCGCACGCGTCGTGCCCAGAACACCTGGCCGTCCTGCCGCATCAGCACGATGCCGACGTTCGGTCGATAGCCGTCCGGATCGATCACGATGCGGACTCCTAAGAAAATCTACTGGCCGGGACTATCCCATGCCCTCTGTCGGCCCACAAGCACGACACAAAAGTGTTGACAGGGGCGGTACACATCCGCAGAATAGCGGGCTCACCAAGGCTATGTAGCTCAGCCGGTTAGAGCACAGCACTCATAATGCTGGGGTCGGTGGTTCGAGTCCACCCATAGCCACCACACTGAAAATCAAGTTGTTTTTCAGCGTGAAAAGTGAGAAAATAGTTGCATGTTTTGCCCCGTCGCCAAGCGGTAAGGCACCTGACTCTGACTCAGGCATTCGGTGGTTCGAATCCATCCGGGGCAGCCAAATTAAAAACAAAAGGCCAGATCGAAAGATCTGGCCTTTTGCTTTTAATCTGGTCGCGCATTCCACCTTGTCCCCGCGCCTGTCGGCACACCCCCTTGAACAACAAGGGGGCTCTTCTCCAGAAAGAACCCCAGGGTCGGATCCTTTTCCGCAGGGAAAGGCCCTGACCCCACCCTCCCGACACGCGAGACCACGGGTAGTGCCGGCCGCTGGCCGGCAACCAGGAAATCCATGACCCCGGAACGACAAAAGCCCGGCCGAAGCCGGGCTTTTGCTTTTTCATCCAGCGGGCTCCCGAAGGAGCCCAACCAGGCGCGGTAAATCAGCGCTTGGAGAACTGGGTGGCGCGGCGGGCCTTGTGCAGACCGACCTTCTTACGCTCGACTTCACGGGCGTCACGGGTCATGAAGCCAGCCTTGCGCAGCTCGGACTTCAGGGTTTCGTCGTACTCGACCAGAGCACGGGCGATGCCCAGACGGATCGCACCGGCCTGGCCGGTGGTGCCGCCGCCAGCGGCGGTGACCAGGATGTCGAAGCTCTCGGTGTTCTTGGTCAGCTCGAGCGGCTGGCGCACGATCATGCGCGCGGTCTCACGACCGAAGAACTCGTCCAGCGGACGGCCATTGACGGTGATGTTGCCCGAACCCTTGCGCAGGAACACGCGAGCGGTGGAGGACTTGCGGCGGCCAGTGCCGTAGTTTTGAGTGATAGCCATGATTAGATATCCAGAACCTGCGGCTGCTGTGCGGCGTGCGGATGCTCAGTGCCAGCGTAGACCTTGAGCTTGCGGTACATCTGGCGACCCAGCGGGCCCTTCGGCAGCATGCCCTTGACGGCGATCTCGATCACGCGCTCCGGGTGGCGCTCCAGCGCCTGGGCCAGGGACTCGGTCTTCAGGTTGCCGATGTAACCGGTGAAACGGTGATACATCTTGTCCTGCAGCTTCTTGCCGGTGACGGCAATCTTTTCTGCATTGATGACGACCAGGTAGTCGCCGGTATCAACGTGCGGGGTGTAGACCGGCTTGTGCTTGCCACGCAGACGGCGGGCCAGCTCGGTGGCGAGACGGCCCAGGGTCTTGCCCTCGGCGTCGACGAGGTACCAGTCGCGCTGGACGGTCTCGTTCTTGGCAGTGAAAGTGCTCATGAAGAACTCTAGGTTAGGTCGGGCTCATTGCGGCGAAAGGCTCGCCGGAACTCTGCCACGCGTTGTGAAAAGGTGAAGCGTAAGAGGCGGGATTGTACTCATCCTGCCGCGGGAGCGCAACCCGTCCCCTGGGCCGGGTTGGCAGGGGCGCGGGGCCGGGCGAGAATCGGGGGGTCTTCCGCTCCACCGCGTACTGCCATGACCGTGCTCCGCCAGACCACTCCGCTGGACCACCTGCTGACCGAGGCGCAGCGCGCCCTGGACACAGTGTTCGGCAATCCGCCGGCGGCCCGCCCCTACCCCGCCACGGACACCGGCGAGCCCGGCATGGACAGCGCCGAGCGGCGTCATGCCGCAGGCCTGATGCGGATCAACCACGTCGGCGAGGTCTGCGCGCAGGGCCTGTACTTCGGCCAGGCCGCCGTGGCGCGCGACCCGGCCACGCGGGAACACCTGCTGGAAGCGGCGCAGGAAGAAACCGACCACCTGGCCTGGTGCGCCACCCGGCTGGCCGAACTGGACAGCCGTCCGAGCCTGTTCAACCCGCTTTGGTACGCCGGCAGCTACACCATCGGCACCCTGGCCGGGCTGCGCGGCGACGGCTGGAACCTGGGCTTCGTGGTCGAGACCGAGCGCCAGGTGGAGGCCCACCTGGACGAGCACCTGGTCGACCTGCCGGCCGGCGACCTGCGCAGCCGCGCGGTCATCGCGGTGATGAAGGAAGACGAGGCCCGCCATGCGGACCACGCCGAGCAGGCCGGCGCTCGCCGCCTGCCGTTCCCGATCCCGGGCGTGATGGCACTGGCCTCCAGGGTGATGAAGACCATCGCCTACCGCATTTGAAGGGTCGCCCGCACCAACGGTGCGGGCCTACCAGGAGGTGCGGGGGGGGGCCGACGGTGGGGCCCGACCGTTGGTCGGGCCATCAATCAGTTCGGCGAGACCAGCTTCAGGCCGATCACACCAGCCACGATCAGGCCCACGCAGGCCAGGCGGGCCGGCGATGCGCTGTCGTTGAACAGGTAGATGCCCAGCACCGCCACGCCCATGGCACCGATACCGGTCCAGATCGCGTAGGCCGTGCCGACCGGGATGCTCTTCATCGCCTGGCTCATCAGGTACAGGCTGATCAGCGCGGATACCACCGTGGCAGCGGTGGGCAGGGGTTTGCTGAAGCCTTCGGAGTACTTCATTCCGAGGGCGAAACCGATCTCGAACAGGCCGGCCAGCAGCAGGTAGATCCAGGGCATGGGTGGGGGCTCCTTACCTTTTTTGAAAAAAACGAAACGGCCCGGTGTTTTCACACCGGGCCGTGGGTCGGTACATCACCGTGGAACTGTAACGCGTGCGGGGGCACTGGTTCCACGGGGCGGGTCGTCCCGCCTGGGTGGCGATGCCTGCGGGCATCGCACATGGTGCTTACTCGGACAGGTTGCGGCCGTGGAACAGCTCTTCGATCTCGCGCTTGAGCAGCGCTTCGATCTTCATGCGTTCCTTGAACGACAGGTTCTTGGCCTTTTCCTCGAACAGGTACTGGTCCAGGTCGAAGTCCTTCAGGTGCATCTTCGTGTGGAAGATGTTTTCCTGGTAGACGTTGACGTCGAACATCTCGTAACGCGACTTGATGTTCTTGGCCAGGAAGTTCTGGATCGAGTTGATCTTGTGGTCGATGAAGTGCTTCTTGCCCTTCACATCGCGGGTGAAGCCACGGACGCGGTAGTCCATGATCACGATGTCCGACTCAAGGCTCTCGATCAGGTAGTTCAGGGCCTTCAGCGGGGAAATGACGCCACAGGTGGCCACGTCGATGTCCGCGCGGAACGTCGCGATACCTTCCTGCGGATGGGTTTCCGGGTAGGTGTGGACAGTGATGTGGCTCTTGTCCATGTGCGCGACCACGGCGTCGGAGATCAGCTCCTTGCCGGCCAGCTTCTTGTCGATCACCGGCTCTTCGGAGATCAGGATGGTCACCGAGGCACCCTGCGGGTCGTAGTCCTGGCGGGCCACGTTCAGGATGTTGGCGCCGATGATCTCGGCGACATCGGTCAAGATTTGAGTCAGCCTGTCGGCGTTGTACTCTTCATCGATGTATTCAATGTAACGCTGACGCTCCTCTTCGGTGCGCGCGTAACACACGTCATAGATGTTGAAGCTCAGCGCCTTGGTGAGGTTGTTGAAACCCTGCAGCCTCAGGCGAGGCAACGGCTTGACCACGGCGGTCGATTCCTGTGTAAGAAGGGAAAGGGGGAATTATGGGGCAAACTGCCCCCGGGGGGAACGTGAAGACGCAAGAGTTCTGGCACACTGTTTGCCCTTAACAATTGCGCTGGTTAAGCTCCGCTATCGACCCCGTGAATCCGTTCATGCGCAGAGGGAGCGCCCCTATCGTGTCAACCGTGCGCCTAGCTAGCAGTCCACTGGCCTTGGATATCGCCACCATCGATCGTTTCCTGGCGCACAGCCACCGGCGGCGATATCCCACCCGTACCGACGTCTTCCGACCCGGTGACCCGGCGGGAACCCTGTATTACGTTGTCAGCGGCTCGGTTTCAATCATGGCCGAGGAAGATGACGATCGAGAGCTTGTGCTGGGCTACTTCGGTGCCGGCGAGTTCGTTGGCGAAATGGGCCTGTTCGTCGAATCGGACCGCCGCGAGGTGATCCTGCGGACCCGTACCGCCTGCGAACTGGCCGAAATCAGCTACGAGCGCCTGCACCAGCTGTTCCTCGGCCCGCTGTCGGCCGACGCCCCGCGCCTGCTGTATGCGCTGGGCCAGCAGATCTCCAAGCGCCTGCTCGATACCAGCCGCAAGGCCAGTCGCCTGGCATTCCTGGATGTTACCGATCGGATCGTGCGCACACTGCACGATCTGGCGCAGGAACCAGAAGCGATGAGCCATCCGCAGGGCAGCCAGCTGCGCGTGTCACGCCAGGAACTGGCGCGCCTGGTCGGCTGCTCGCGCGAAATGGCCGGCCGCGTGCTGAAGAAGCTGCAGACCGACGGCCTGCTGCATGCCCGCGGCAAGACCGTGGTGCTGTACGGCACCCGTTGACCGTTGAGCACCCGGTGGGTGCGGACCTTGGTCCGCACTCCTTCGCGCGCTAGGCTCGGTGCATGGAACTGAGCAGCGAATTCTGGTGGTTCATCCTCATCGGCCTTGGCGCGCAGCTGGTTGACGGCGCACTGGGCATGGCCTTCGGCCTGGTGTCCTCGTCGGTGATGCTGAGCATGGGCCTGCCACCGGCGCAGGTCAGCGCCAGCATCCACACCGCTGAAGTGTTCACCACCGGCGCCTCGGGTGTGTCGCACCTCGCCGCCGGGAATGTCGATAAACGCCTGTTCCTGCGGCTGGCCCTGCCCGGTGCGGTGGGCGGCGCCCTGGGCGCGTACGTGCTCACCCAGATCCCGGGCGAGATCATCCGGCCGCTGATCTACCTGTACCTGCTGGTGCTGGCGATCATCATCCTGGCGCGCGCCGCGGGGCGCTGGATGCCCAAGGGCGAGATCCGCCGGGTGCCGGTACTGGGCTTCTTCGCGGGCCTGCTCGACGCCAGCGGCGGTGGCGGCTGGGGACCGATCGCCACGTCCACCCTGCTCGCCCGTGGCGGCCAGGCGCGCACCACCATCGGTACAGTCAACGCGGCCGAGTTCGTGGTCACGTTGACCGTGTCAGCGACCTTCCTGTTGTCGATGGGCGTGCAGCACCTGCAGATCGTCGCCGGCCTGCTGATCGGCGGCATGATGGCCGCGCCGGTGGCGGCGATCCTGGTCAAGCGGGTGAAGGAGCGCTGGGTGCTGGTGGCCGTTGGCGTGCTGGTGCTGGGGATCAGCCTGTTCCAGATCGGCCATGCGGTGTACGGGCAGCTGGGGCATTGAGCGTTTGCCGGCCAGCGGCCGGCACTACCGGGACGGAGGAGGGTAGTGCCGGCCGCTGGCCGGCAGATCCGTCATCGTGCGATGGGGTCAGGCCCCGGACGGGATCCGGCCCCGGGCTACGCCTTGTCGCCGCCGCGGTCCACGCAGCCCCAGTTGAGGATGCGGGTGCCGGCCGGCAGCACGCGGCGGAAGAAGTCCACCCTGGATCGCTTCGGGTTCACCACCACCGGCGCCTTGGCGGCCAGCAGCAACGGCAGGTCGGCAGTGCTGTCGGAGTAGGCGATGTCGATATTGCCGTAGCCGCGCTCGCGCAGCATGCGCATCTTTTCTTCGTTGTGGCAGTGGCGGGTCGGGCCGACGCCGCCCAGTCGCGGGCCGACCTCGGTGCCGATCACCGGCACGTCCTGGTGGGCAACGAACGCCAGGATGGCGCGGGCCAGTTCCGGCGGCGCGCCGGTGGCGACCACTACACGGTCGCCCTTGGCGCGGTGCGCGGCGAACACCTCCAGCGCCTGCGGCAGCAGCTTGGCGCGCATCTGCGCCTCGTTGCGCAGCACGTAGGCATCGATCACCTTGTTGAAATCGCGCGCACGGTGCAGGCCGAAGCTGCCGATCCACACGTAGACCGAAATACCCGTTCGGCGGGTCGGCAGCATCGCCACCAACGGCCCGGCGATCGGCGTGACCAGCAGCGCGGCCAGCATGCGCAGCGGGTTGCGCTTGATCAGCGAGGCGAACAGATGGGTGCCCGAATCGCCGTCGTAGAGGGTGTGGTCGAAATCGAAGACCACCAGCGGCGCATCGTCGCGCGGCGTCGGATAGTGCGTTGTCATGCCGCGAAGAATAGCTGACGCAGGCCCTCGCCCGGCTCTTCCACGCGCATGAAGGCCTCGCCGACCAGGAATGCATGGATGCCGGCATCGCGCATCAGCGCGACGTCCTGCGGGCCGAGGATGCCACTCTCGGTGACCAGCAGGCGGTCACGCGGCACCGCCTGCTGCATGTCCAGCGTGGTCTGCAGCGACACCTCGAAGGTGCGCAGGTTGCGGTTGTTGATGCCGATCATCGGCGCCGGCACCTGCAGCGCGCGCTCCAGTTCATCGATGTCATGCACTTCCACCAGCACGTCCATGCCCAGCGACAGCGCCAGCTCGGACAACGTGGCCAGCTGGGTATCGTCCAGCGCGGCGACGATCAGCAGGATGCAGTCGGCGCCCAGCACGCGCGCCTCGTACACCTGGTAGGCGTCGATGACGAAATCCTTGCGCAGCACCGGCAGCGTGCAGGCTTCGCGGGCCTGCTGCAGATAGGCGTCGGCGCCCTGGAAGAAGTCCACGTCGGTCAGCACCGACAGGCAGCTGGCGCCACCGAACTCGTAGCTGACGGCGATGTCGGCCGGGCGGAAATCCGGGCGGATCACGCCCTTGGAGGGGCTGGCCTTCTTCACCTCGGCAATCACCGCCGGGTCGCCATTGGCCACCGCCGCCTGCAGCGCGCGCACGAAGCCACGTACCGGCGGGGCGCTGGCCACGGCGGCCTGCAGCTCCTCGAACGGGCGCTGGGCGCGGCGCTGGGCCACTTCTTCGGCCTTGCGGGCCAGGATCGTCTGCAGGATGTCGCTCATCGTCTTCGGGTCGGTGCGGGGGGCGGTGAGGACGGCCATTATCGGCCATCGAGAGGGTCAGGCTGAACCGCGCGCTCAGGCAACCAGCGCGCGGGTGGTCTCCACATACTGCTGCAGGCGCTGGCGGGCGCTGCCATTGGCGATGGCGGCACGGGCGCGGGCCAGGCCATCGCCGATGTCGCTGGCCACACCGGCCACGTACAGGGCGGCACCGGCATTCAGCGCGACGATGTCCAGCGCCGGGCCCGGCTCGTTGTCGAGCACGGCGCGCAGCATCTGGATGGACTGTTCCGGGCCGTCCACGCGCAGGTTGCGGCTGGCCGACATGGCGATGCCGAAGTCCTCCGGGTGGATCTCGTACTCGCGCACCTTGCCGTCGCGCAGTTCGCCGACCAGGGTGCCGGCGCCCAGCGAGATCTCGTCCATGTTGTCACGGCCCCAGACCACCATCGCGCGCTCGGTGCCCAACTCGCGCAGCACGCGTGCCTGGATACCCACTAAATCGGGGTGGAACACGCCCATCAGCACCGACGGCGCGCTGGCCGGGTTGGTCAGCGGGCCAAGGATGTTGAAGATGGTGCGTACGCCCATCTCGCGGCGGACCGGCGCGACCACCTTCATCGACGGATGGTGGATGGGCGCGAACATGAAGCCGATACCGGTTTGTTCGATCGCGGCGGCCACCTGGGCCGGCTGCAGCTCGATGGCCGCGCCCAGCGCTTCCACCGCATCGGCGCTGCCGGACTTGGACGACACGCTGCGGTTGCCGTGCTTGGCCACGCGCGCACCGGCCGCAGCGGCGACGAACATCGCACAGGTGGAGATGTTGAAGGTGTGCGAGCCATCGCCCCCGGTGCCGACGATGTCGACCAGGTGGGTGGTATCGGCCACCGGCACGGCCAGCGCGAATTCACGCATGACCGTGGCCGCAGCGGCGATCTCGTCGATGGTTTCCTTCTTCACACGCAGGCCGGTGAGGATGGCGGCGGTCATCATCGGCGACACGTCGCCACGCATGATCTGCCGCATCAGGTCGACCATTTCGTCGAAGAAGATTTCGCGATGTTCGATGGTGCGATGCAGGGCTTCCTGGGGGGAGAAGCTCATGGGAATGCTCCTTGGATCAGGCCGCCGGGCGCTGCAGGAAATTGCGCAGCAGGGCGTGGCCGTGTTCGGTGAGGATGGACTCGGGATGGAACTGCACGCCTTCCACCGGGAACTGGCGGTGGCGCAGGCCCATGATCTCTTCGATCGAGCCGTCGTCGTTCTCGGTCCAGGCAGTCACTTCCAGGCAGTCCGGCAGACTGTTCTTGTCCACCACCAGCGAGTGGTAGCGGGTGGCCTGGTAGCGGTCCGGCAGGCCAGCGAAAACGCCCTTGCCTTCATGGCGGATCGGCGAGGTCTTGCCGTGCATGATGTTGCCGGCACGGATGACCGTGCCGCCGTAGACCTGGCCGATGCCCTGGTGGCCCAGGCACACGCCGAGGATCGGCGTGGTCGGGCCCAGGCGCTCGATCAGTTCCAGCGACACGCCCGCTTCGTTGGGCGTGCACGGGCCGGGCGAGATGACGATGCGCTCGGGCTTCTGCGCGGCGATCTCGTCCACGCTCATTGCATCGTTGCGCACCACCTTCACCTCGGCGCCCAGCGTCTGCAGGTACTGCACGAGGTTGTAGGTGAAGCTGTCGTAGTTGTCGATCATCCACAACATGGTCAGGTTCCGTCGCTTATCAGGAAAATGGCGTACACGTTTTCGGTGTAGGTGATGGGGCCGGCTTCCACCGACTCGCGCAGGCGCGAGCCCGTGGTCTCGATGCTGTTCATCGGTGCCTCGGGCGCGGGCGGCGAGGGCGGCGTCACCAGATCCCCACTGCTGGGCCAGTTGCCCGCCTGCACGCCATAGGCGAAGTTCGGCGCCACATCGGAGATGCTGTACAGGCCACGCAGCTGGGTGCCGTAGGCCTTGGCCAGGCCCTGCGCAGACTGGCGGGTCTGGGCCGCCGCCTCGCCCTTGAGTTCGCGGCGCAGCGCCACTTCGCCCGAGTAGGTCGGGGCCACGCTGCTGACCTGCACGTTCTCGTTGGCCTTCAGCGCCCCCAGCACGTCCTGCATCTGCTGGACGCTGGCGAAGCTGGCGCGCAGTTGGCGTGACACGCGGGTGCCGATGAAAACCTGCCGATTCTGCTCATAGCGCGTCGCAGGACCAATCCGCAGGTTGTCCGCGCGCACGCTGCCTTCCACCGCCTTGTGCTGCTTGAACAGTGCCAGCACGCGGGCAACGTTGTCCTGCACGCGGCGGCGCGCGGCGTCGGCGTCCATGTCGGTCTCTTCGATGTTCAACTGCAGGCCGAACCGGTCCGGCATCACCACGCGACGCGCCTCGCCCTTCACCAGCAGGTGCGGCTGCGAGGGAATGGTATTGGCCTGCGCCCACGCAGACGGGGCCATCGTGGCCAGCAGTGACGACCACAGCAATGCGCTCAGCAGCTTCATGCGGTACTCCTTGTCTTCAACGGGAACAGCGGAACGACCACGGCGCGGCGCCGTGGCGAGGCAGGCTTACAGGCCCTTGGCAGCCTGGGCAACGGCGCGGAACAGCGCGCGGCCCTTGTTCATCGTCTCGTCCCATTCCTTGTCCGGGTCCGAGTCGTAGACGATGCCGGCGCCGGCCTGCACGTACAGGCGGCCGTCCTTGATCACCGCGGTGCGGATCGCGATCGCGGTATCGGCATCGCCGTGCCAGCCGATGTAGCCGATGCTGCCTGCGTAGACATTGCGCTTGATCGGTTCCAGCTCGCGGATCACTTCCAGCGCGCGGATCTTCGGCGCGCCGCTGACGGTGCCTGCCGGGAAGGTGGCACGCAGCACGTCGGCGTAGCTCAGGCCCGGCTGCAGCTGCCCGGTCACTTCGCTGACGATGTGCATGACGTGGCTGTAGCGCTCGATCACGAACTGCTCGCCCACTTCCACGGTGCCCGCCCTGGACACACGACCGGCATCGTTGCGGCCGAGGTCGATCAGCATCAGGTGCTCGGCGCGTTCCTTCGGGTCGGCCAGCAGCTCGGCTTCCAGCGCCAGGTCCTGCTCGGGCGTGGCGCCACGCGGGCGGGTACCGGCGATCGGGCGCACGGTGACTTCGCCATCCTGCAGGCGCACCAGGATTTCCGGCGAGGAGCCGACCACCTGCAGGTCGCCGACATCCAGGAAATACATGTACGGCGACGGATTCAGTGCACGCAGCGCGCGGTACACATCCACCGGCCGCGCCTTGAACGGCACGCTCAGGCGCTGGCTGAGCACCACCTGGAAGATGTCACCGGCGCGGATGTATTCCTTGCTGCGCTGGACCGCATCGACGAAGCCTTCGCGGGTGAAACCGGAGACGAAATCGGATTCATCCAGCACATCGCTGTTGAGCGGTGCCGGATAGCCGGCGCCCGGCGCGCGCAGCTTGGCAGTCAGTGCATCCAGGCGCGCCTGCGCCTGTTCGAAGGCGCCGTCGACACGCGGGTCGGCGTGCACGATCAGGTACAGGCGGCCCTTGAGGTTGTCGAACACGGCCAGCTCGTTGGAGTCCAGCAGCAGGATGTCCGGCGTGCCCAGCTCATCGCGGCCGGCCGGCGGGGCCAGGCGTGGTTCGATGTAGCCGATGCACTCGAAGCCGAACCAGCCGACCAGGCCACCGGTGAAGCCCGGCAGGCCTTCCAGCTTCGGCACCGAGTGGGCGCTGCGCAGCGCCTCGACCTCGGCGAACGGGTCGGCCACCTCGCGGGTGTCCACCACCTGGCCGTCTTCGCGCACGGTCAGCGTGTGGCCGTGGAAGGCGTACACGCGGCGCGCCGGCAGGCCGATGATCGAGTAACGACCAAAGCGCTCGCCGCCTTCGACAGATTCAAACAGGTAGGTATTGGGGCCGTCGGCGAGCTTCAGATAGACCGAAAGCGGCGTGTCCAGGTCGGACAGCACTTCGCGGACGACGGGAATATGGGTGTGGCCTTCAGCGGCCTGCTGCTGAAACTGAGCGTGCGAGTTCAAGACGACTTTCCTTCCGGGACACAGCGTTATGGGGGCGGACGACGGCAACGGGCCACCATCGCCACCAACGGCGTGCGGAAGAAAGGGTATGCGGGGTCGTCAGGCTGGACACCCCTTGACTGTATCGCAGCTTGGACGGCAGGGGAACCCTGGGAAACTGAACCACGGGACGGGCGGGGCCAGCCACGGGAACCGACGACGCGGACCGGTAGAGTCGACTGTTGGTCGACTTGCGCGCGTAGCGCGGGGTTTTACGCCGTCGGAACGAGAAGCAGTCGACTAACAGTCGACTCTACCTCCCCTACCCACCCAGCAATGGGCAGCCAGCCGGAAGATGCATCCGTACCCTGCCCGGCACGCACTCGATGCGGAACTGGCGGGCCTGTACCGGCTCGCCATCCAGATTGAGGGTCAGCGGGCGCTCGGATGCGACCTCCAGCCACGGCAGCCGCGCACGCGTGGCCAGCTGTTCCAGCGCAGCCTGGGTGCCGGACTTCAGCATCTGGCCGAGGGTGGCGGTGACCTCCCCTTCCAGCTCCGGAAGCACCGTCACATCCAGCAACCCATCATCGATCAGTGCCTGCGGGCACAACTGCTGGCCACCACCGGCCTGGCGACCATTGCCGATGCCGAGCGCAATGAAGTCGCCTTCCCACGCGAAGTCCGGACCGGACAACCGTGCGGTGATCGGCTCGATGCGGCCGAGCTTGGCGATGCCGGTGATCACATAGGCCAGCCCGCCCAGCATCTTCTTCAAGCCCGCATCCGTCTCCACCGTCACCTGCGTGCCGAAGCCACCGCTGGCGAGATTAGCGCACCACCATTGGGTGCCATCGGCGTCCACGCGCAACAGGTCAATGGCATGCGGCGTCGCCTGCCCGATCAAGGCGAAGGCCTCCTTCGGTTCGGTCGGTATGCCGGCCGCAGTCGCGAAATCGTTGGCGGTCCCCATCGGGATCAGCGCCAGCGAGGGCAGCGCATCTGCCAGCTCCTCACGATGCGCCAGTGTCTCGGCCACCGCACTGAGCGTGCCATCGCCACCGGCGGCCACGATCACATCCACGCCATGGTCGATCGCCTCGGCGACATAGCGCTCGGCGTCACCGTCCTCCCAGGTCACCCGCACTTCCAGCTGCACGCCCTGTCCGCGCCAATGGCCGACGGCGTCGCGCAACTCATCATTGCCGGCGGATTTGCCGTTGAGGATCAGGCGCCAGCGCGGGGTGGTCATGCAGAGCTTCCAGGGATGCGGTGGCACAGGCTAGCAATGCGCTGTTTGCCTGCGGTGAATGTCACGCAGATGTCATTCAGCTACCGGAGAATGGGAGTCCATAGCAGGGACGACGGATGGAGGCAGGATCAGCCTCCCACGCATGCAGCGAGGCCACGCCAGTGATTGGCGTGGCTTTTTTTTTTGGGGTGTGCAGGGAGTGCGAACCAAGGTTCGCACCCACCCGGTTGGTAGATCCACGCCATGCGTGGATGCACTTCGCTTCACCCGTTGGCGAAATCGTGCAGCGCCTGGCCCTGCAGCCGGTACACGGTCCACTCGTCCTGCGGCTTCGCACCGGCAGCGGTGTAGAACTCGATGGCCGGGGTGTTCCAGTCCAGCACCGACCATTCGAAGCGACCGCAGCCCTCGGCTACGGCCTGGCGTGCGATGTACTTCAGCAGTGCCTTGCCGGCGCCCACGCCGCGCTTTTCCTGGCTGACATACAGGTCTTCCAGATAGATGCCCTTGCGGCCCAGCCAGGTGGAGTAGTTGTAGAAATACACCGCATAGCCGATGGCCTCGCCGTCGGCTTCGCAGATCAACGCGCGTGCGGTCGCATCGGCGCCGAACAGGCTTTCGGCGATGCCGATCTCATCGGTCTGTACCGAATGCTCGGCCTTCTCGTAGATGGCCAGTTCGCGGATGAAATGCAGGATCAGGCCAGCATCGACCACGGTGGCCGGACGGATGTTCAACAGTGCCATGCGCAGATAAAGGGGACGGAGGGAATTAAACGAGATTAATCCCCTCCGTCCCCTTTTTGTCAGCGGGCGGCGGCGACGTTGGCGCGCATCTGCGCGATCACGTCCTGGTAGCTGGTCTTGGCGTTGAAGATGGCCGAGCCGGCGACAAAGGTGTCGGCACCGGCAGCCGCGATCTCGCCGATGTTGTCGGCCTTCACGCCGCCGTCGATCTCCAGGCGGATGTCCTTGCCGCTGGCATCGATCATCTTGCGCACCACCTTCAGCTTGTCCAGCGCCGAGGGGATGAAGGCCTGGCCACCAAAGCCCGGGTTGACCGACATCAGCAGCACCAGGTCCAGGTCCTCCAGCACCCAGTCGAGGATGTCCACCGGCGTGGCCGGGTTCAGCACGATGCCCGGCTTGCAGCCCAGCGAGCGGATCAGCTGGATGGTGCGGTGCACGTGGCGGCTCGCCTCCGGGTGGAAGCTGATGTAGGTGGCACCGGCCTCGGCGAAGTCCGGGATGATGCGGTCCACCGGCTCGACCATCAGGTGCACGTCGATCGGCGCGGTCACGCCGTGCTTGCGCAGCGCCTGGCAGACCATCGGGCCGATGGTCAGGTTCGGCACGTAGTGGTTGTCCATCACGTCGAAGTGGACCCAGTCCGCGCCAGCGGCGAGGACGTTGTCGACTTCCTCGCCGAGGCGGGCGAAGTTGGCGGACAGGATGGAGGGGGCGATGAGGCAGTGGGACATGGCCGGGCCTTGCAACGAGGGGAAAGGGGTCAGCGCTTGCGCAGGGTCTTGATGCGGTCGTAGGCGGCGTTGATGCGCCGCGACTTCTGCTCGGCCTGCTGCTGCAGCTCGGGGGCGGCGCCGCCAAGCTTGTCGGGGTGGTACTGCGAGATCAGCTTGCGGTAGGCGCGCTCGATCTCGGCATCGGTGGCCTCGGAGGTCAGCCCCAGCTCCCGGTACGGGTTCTCCTTGTTCAGGCGGAACCAGTCCGAATCAAAGGCATGGCCGATCAGCAGGCCGACCACCGCCCCGAACAGCGGATTGGGCCGGAACAGCAGGGCGCCGGCGATGAATCCGAGCAGTTTTCCGTACCAGCGCATGGCGCTCCGGGGTCGACCGACGAAATGGACGCTCATTTTACGTCACAGCGGGCCCGGACGGCTTTACACTAGGCCGCCCGCTGGTCAGCGGGCCCGCCGGGTCCGTTGGGCAGCAGCCGTATCGACAACGCCCCAGGAGTGCCCGTGCCAACCACGCTGTTGCAATCCGATCTCCCCGGCCTGCCCTTGCGCCATCGCGGCAAGGTGCGTGATGTGTTCGATATCCCGCGCGAGCGGCTGCCAGCCGGAACCCCGCCGGGCGAGTACCTGCTGATGGTGGCCACCGATCGCCTGTCGGCGTTCGACGTGGTCCTGCCCGACCCGATCCCGGGCAAGGGTGAGATGCTCTGCCAGGTCTCCAACTTCTGGTTCGCCAAGACCGCGCACCTGATGCCCAACCACCTGACCGGCATCGACGTGGCCAGCGTGCTGCCCGAAGGGGTGGACCCGGCCCTGTATGCCAAGCGCGCGGTGGTCACCCGCAAGCTGAAGCCGGTGCCGGTGGAAGCAATCGCCCGCGGCTACCTGATCGGCAGCGGCTGGAAGGATTACCAGCGCACCGGCAAGGTCAGCGGCATCGACCTGCCCGACGGCCTGCGCCAGGCCGAGCAGCTGCCCGAGCCGATCTTCACCCCCTCGACCAAGGCCGCTGTCGGCGACCATGACGAGAACATCGATTTCGATGCAATGGTGAAGCAGGTCGGTGCGGAACTGGCCGAGCGCGTGCGCGACGCCACCCTGCGCATCTACAAGTTCGCGGCCGATTACGCCCGCGAGCGCGGCATCATCCTGGCCGATACCAAGTTCGAGTTCGGTACCGACGCCGATGGCCGCCTGTACATCATGGACGAGATGCTGACGCCGGATTCCTCGCGCTACTGGCCGGCCGACGAGTACGAAGTGGGCACCAGCCCGCCGAGCTACGACAAGCAGTTCGTGCGTGATTACCTGGAGACGCTGGACTGGGGCAAGACCGCCCCGGGCCCGACCATCCCGGCCGAGATCATCGAGCGCACCCGCGCCAAGTATGCCGAGGCACTGCAGCGCCTGGCCGGGATCAGCGTCGACTGATGCGCCTGCGCCCCCGGCCGGAAAGGCGGGGGGCGCTCTGAAGGGTAGTGCCGGCCGCTGGCCGGCAACCTCATGAACTCGGCTATGCTCTGGAGTGCCGGCCAGCGGCCGGCACTACCGTTGTCCGAGGAAGCAACGCAGCATGCAGACATCCACCGAGCTTGCGCGGCCGATCGACCGCTATTTCGCCAGCTACTCCGACGACCACCGCAATGTGATCAACCAGCGCATCCACGTGGTGGCGGTCCCGGCGATCCTGTGGTCGGTGGTGGCCCTGCTCTGGTGCCTGCCGCCGCTGATCACCTGGTTCCAGTACGGCATCTGGTCGGCGTTCGCGATGTTCAGCGCCTGGTGCTTCTACAACAAACTGTCGCGCCCGCTGGGCATCGGCATGCTCATCCAGTTCTTCGTGTTCGGCTGCCTGTGCCGCCTGCTGGAGGCCGAAATCGGCCTGCACAACCTGTTCTGGCTGGCGGTGGGCGTGTTCGTGGTGGCCTGGATCGCGCAGTTCATCGGCCACAAGTTCGAGGGCCGCAAGCCCAGCTTCCTGACCGACCTGACCTACCTGCTGATCGGCCCGGCCTGGGTGATGGCCAAGTTCTACCGCAAGCTCGACTGGCGCTACTGACCTGCCCAGGGTCGACGGCGCCCCTCGTTTCCTGAACGGGCAGATTCCATCACCCGCACTCCACGACGGCCCTGCCAGCCTGCGCCGGTGATCCGCTCCCCACTTCCCGCCCGTCGACGGCAGCCCCTGTGCGACAGGGCCTGCGGTCTCCCTGCGTGGGCGTAGGGCGTCCCCCGAGGGCAACCGGGGAGGGACTGCAGGAACGCGATGTTGCGTCGCAGAAAATATGAATCAGCGGACGTTACATGCAATTGATCGCTGTTCGATGGGTTTCAGCGACATTTCGCAGCCTGTTATCCTCCCTGACCTGCTCGTGAATCATGGATTCCCTGCATGCTCCCCAGCCTGCCCCTGCTGCTGGCCCTGCCGTTCCTGATGGCAGCGGCTGTTGCGGCCTTCCCCCGTAGTTCGCGCTCGACTGCTGCCTGGCTGGCGGCGCTGGCGCCGTTGGGCGGACTGGCCATCCTCGGCTGGCTGACCCCGTCCGTACTCGACGGCCAGGTGGTGCGGACGATGGTCCCTTGGCTGCCGCAGATCGGCCTGGACTTCACCCTGCGCCTGGACGGGCTGGCGTGGATGTTCGCCGGGCTGGTGCTGGGCATCGGCGCGCTGGTGGTGCTGTACGCGCGCTACTACCTGAGCCAGCAGGACAACGCGCACCGCTTCTACTGCTACCTGCTGCTGTTCATGGGCGCCATGCTGGGCATGGTGCTGTCGGGCAACCTGCTGTTGCTGATGATCTTCTGGGAAATGACCAGCATCAGCTCGTTCCTGCTGATCGGTTTCTGGTCACATCGCCAGGACGCGCGCGAGGGCGCGCGGATGGCGCTGGTGATCACCGGCGGCGGCGGCCTTGCGCTGCTCGGTGGCGTACTGCTGATCGGGCGCATCGTCGGCAGCTTCGACCTGGACGTGGTGCTGGCCGCCGGCGAGCAGATCCGCGCCAGCGCGCTGTACCCGTACGCGCTGTTCCTGGTGCTGGCGGGCATCTTCACCAAGAGCGCGCAGTTCCCGTTCCATTTCTGGCTGCCGCACGCGATGGCCGCGCCCACTCCGGTCTCTGCCTACCTGCACTCGGCCACCATGGTGAAGGCCGGTGTGTTCCTGCTGGCGCGCCTGCATCCAGCGCTGGCCGGCAGCGACCTGTTCTTCTACACGGTCAGCGGCATCGGTGCGATCACCCTGTTGATCGGCGCCTGGAACGCGATCTTCCAGCACGATCTGAAAGGCCTGCTGGCTTATTCGACCATTTCCCATCTGGGCCTGATCACCCTGCTGTTCGGCCTGTCCACGCCGATGGCGGTGGTGGCCGGTGTGTTCCACATCCTCAACCACGCCACCTTCAAGGCCTCGCTGTTCATGGCCGCCGGCATCATCGACCATGAGACCGGCACCCGCGACATGCGCAAGCTGGGCGGCCTGCGCAGGCTGATGCCGTTCACCAGCGCGCTGGCGATCATTGCCTCGCTGGCGATGGCCGGCATCCCGCTGCTCAACGGCTTCCTGTCCAAGGAAATGCTGTTTGCCGAGGCGATCACGGCCGGAGGCCCGGGAATCATGCGCGCGGCGGTGTCGATCGCCGCATTGCTGGCTGGCGTGTTCGGGGTGGCCTACAGCCTGCGCTTCGTGCACGACACCTTCTTTGGCGCCGGCCCGCACGACCTGGATCGCGTGCCGCATGAGCCGCCGCGCTGGATGAAGGTACCGGTGGAACTGCTGGTGGTGATCTGCGTGGCAGTAGGCATCGCCCCGGCACTGACCGTGGCGCCGGTGCTGCATGCCGCTGCAGCGTCGATCCTCGGCAGCGCCATGCCCGAGTACAGCCTGGCGGTATGGCACGGCTTCAACCTGCCGCTGGCGATGAGCGCGATCGGCGTGATCGGCGGCGTGGCGCTGTACTTCGGCCTGCGCAAGCTGATCAACCTGCATGCCGTGACCAACGTCAGCACTGGCCGCAATGTGTTCCATGCACAGCTGGATGCCGTGTCCGCACTGGCCATGCGCCTGACCAACGGCATCGCCAACGGCAGCCTGCAGCGCATGCTGCTGGGCCTGGTGCTGGTGGCGATCGCAGTTGCCGCCGCGCCATTCGTGGCAGATCCGGCGTCGCCAAACTGGACCGCGCCACAGCCGATGCCGCTGCTGGGCTGGGCGCTGTGGCTGGTGATGATGGCCTGCGCGGTGGCCACCCTGCGCATCTACAAGCAGCGCCTGCTGGCGGTGCTGCTGGTCGGCGGCGTCGGCCTGATGGTGGCGCTGACCTTCGTGTTCCTGTCCGCACCCGACCTGGCCCTGACCCAGCTGCTCGTGGAGATGGTGACCCTGGTGCTGATGCTGCTGGGCATGAACTACCTGCCCGCGCAGTCCGGGCCGGAACGTCCGCGCTGGCGCAAGCGCCGCGATGCGGTGATCGCGATCATCACCGGCGCCGGGCTGGGTGCGCTGGCCTATTCGGCGATGACCCTGCCGCCGAACACCATGGCCGGCGAACTGCTCGCCCGTGCGTTGCCCGAGGCCTACGGCCAGAACGTGGTCAACGTGATCCTGGTCGACTTCCGCGGCTTCGATACCTTCGGCGAGATCACCGTGTTCGGCATCGCCGCGCTGGTGGTGCACGCACTGCTGCGGCGCACGCGGATGGCACCGGAACAGATCATGCCCGGCCCGCCGATCAAGCTGCCGGTACCGGCCGACCTGGCGCAGATCATGTTCCCGCTGACGCTGACCGTGTCGATCTTCCTGTTCCTGCGCGGCCACAACGCGCCCGGTGGTGGCTTCATCGCCGGCCTGGTGCTGGCGGTGCCGCTGCTGATCCAGTACGTGATCCAGGGCACCGCGTCGGTGGAATCGCGCTTCGGCTTCGACTACATCCGCTGCATCGGCATGGGCCTGCTGATCGCCCTGCTCAGCGGCAGCGCCTCGATGCTGTTCGGCGTGCCGTTCCTGACCAGTGGCCACCTCGACCTGCACCTGCCATTGATCGGCGACGTGCCGCTGGCCAGCGCGATCGGTTTTGACATCGGCGTGTATCTGGTGGTGTTCGGCGGCGCCATGCTGATGCTGTCGATGATGGGCACGATCAAGCCGTCGCGTACCCGCGCTGCCCGCAAGGGTGAGATCGACCTGCAACGCCGTTCGGCCCGCACCGGGGAGATGCACTGATGGAACTGGCCCTGGCTACCGCGATCGGCGTGCTGACCGCCATCGGCATCTACCTGCTGCTGCGTGCGCGCAGCTTCGACGTGATCCTCGGCATGACCTTCCTGTCCTACGCCACCAACCTGCTCATCTTCGCCGGTGGCCGCGTGGTGCTGGGCAAGGCGCCGGTGCTGCAGGAGGGCGTGGACAGCCACCTGGGCAACTACACCGACCCGCTGCCGCAGGCACTGGTGCTGACCGCGATCGTGATCGCCTTCGCGATGACCGCAGTGAGCATCGTGCTGGCCATGCGCAGCCGCAGCGACAACCACAGCGACCATGTGGACGCCCACGAGCCCGACGACGACCTGCAGGATGAGAGCGCATCGGCGCGCCAGGGCGAGGATCGCGCATGAACCATGTGGTGATCCTGCCGATCCTGATTCCGCTGCTCGGCGCCGCGCTGTCGCTGTTCGTCGAACATCGCCGCTACGGCCCCAGGGTGCAGCGCGCGGTGGCCTGGACCGCACTGTCGGCGCTGGCGCTGGCGGTGGGCCTGCTGTTCGCGTCGACCGCGGGCGGTGACATCAACGTCTACCTGCTGGGCGACTGGCCGTCGCGGCTGGGCATCGCGCTGGTGGCCGACCGGCTGTCGGCATGGATGCTGCTGACCACCCTGCTGCTGGCCATTCCCTGCCTGCTGCACGCCTGCTCGGGTTGGGACCGCCGCGCACCGCACTTCCATGCACTGTTCCAGTTCCAGCTGGTCGGCCTCAACGGTGCGTTCCTGACCGGCGACATCTTCAACCTGTTCGTGTTCTTCGAGGTGATGCTGATCGCCTCCTACGGCCTGCTGCTCAGCGGTGGCCGCGGCCTGCGCATGCGCATCGGCCTGCACTACGTGGTGTTCAACGTCACCGCCTCGACCCTGTTCCTGATCGCGCTGGGCCTGCTGTACGCCACGCTGGGTTCGCTGAACATGGCCGAGCTGTCGCAGCGCATCGCCGCGGTGCCGCCGACGCAGCTGACCCTGGTGAAGGCCACGATGGGCCTGTTGCTGCTGGTGTTCTGCGCCAAGGCCGCGCTGATGCCGCTGTACCTGTGGCTGCCGGAAGCCTATTCGCGCGCGCCGGCCGCAGTGGCGGCGCTGTTCGCGATCATGACCAAGGTCGGCCTGTATTCGGTGCTGCGCATCCAGATGCTGTGGTTCGGCGACGATGCCGGCGCGATGGCCGGCTATGGCCGCGACTGGCTGCTGTGGGCCGGCGTGGCGACGCTGGTGCTGGGCGGGCTCGGCGCCCTGGCCGCGACCCGCCTGCGCGTACTGATTTCCTACCTGGTCATCGTGTCGGCAGCCACGCTGTTCATCGCCTTCTCGGTGGGCACGCCGCAGGTGCTCTCGGCCGGCCTGTACTACCTGCCGCACAGCAGCTTCGTGGCCGCTGCGCTGTTCCTGGTTGCCGACCTGATCCGCCGCCGCCGTGGTGGCGCCAGCGACCGCAAGGAGGTGGTGGCGCCGATGCCGGGCAAGGAAACGCCGGCGGTGCTGTTCTTGATCGGGGCAGTGTCGGTGGCCGGCCTGCCGCCGCTGTCCGGCTTCCTGGCCAAGGCCGCGCTGCTGGCCGGCATGCCGGCGCAGTACACCGGCCCGGTCTGGACCGCCGTGCTGGTCAGCAGCCTGCTGGTGATCATGGGCCTGACCCGCGGCGGCATCCGCCTGTTCTGGCGCGTGCCGCCGGTCGATCCCGATGCACCGAAGCCGCGCAAGGCTCCCCTGCGCCGGGTAGAACTCTACGCCGCCTGCCTGCTGCTGGCCTACGGCATCGGCATGACCGTGGCCGCGGCACCGTTGATGCGCTACACCGACGCCACCGCCGCACAGCTGCTGCAACCCAGCGAGTACGTGCAGCAACTGCGTGCGACCACGCCGGAGATCCGCCAGCCATGACCGCCCAGCGCTCCCTGTTCCGTCGCCTGATTCCCTCGCCGATGCTCAGCATCATGGTGGTGGCGTTCTGGCTGCTGATGTCCGACAGCTTCACCCTCGGCCAGATCGTGCTGGGGCTGCTGCTGGGCGTGGTGGTGCCGCTGTTCGCCGCGCGCCTGGACCGCGAGTTCGCCCGTATCGGCACCCTGCGGCCACTGCCCAGGCTGGTGTGCGTGACCCTGTGGGACATCCTGATGTCCAACATCCGCGTCGCCCTGCAGGTGCTGGGCCCGGAAAAGAACATCCACCCGGGTTTCATCTGGCTGCCGCTGGACATCGCCAACATCCACGGCATCGCCGCGCTGACCAGCATGATCACCCTGACCCCGGGCACGGTCTCGGCCGCGCTCAGCGACGACCGCAAGTTCCTGCTGGTGCATGTGCTGCACCTGGAGGACCCGCAGGACCTGATCGATACGATCAAGCGCCGTTACGAGGCGCCGTTGATGGAGATCTTCCCATGACCGGTTTTGAAGTCATCCAGACCACCCTGGTGGTGTGCATGCACGTGGTCGGCCTGGCCATGCTGCTGGCCACCTGGCGCCTGCTGCGCGGGCCGACCGTGCCCGACCGCATCCTTGCGCTGGACACCCTGTCGGTGACCGCGATCGCCGAGCTGATGCTGTTCGGCATGTACCTCAATTCGCCGATCTACTTCGAGGCGGCGCTGATCATCGCCATGCTCGGCTTCGGCAGCACCGTGGTGCTGAGCAAGTTCGTGCTGCGCCGGGACATCGTCGAATGATCACCGCGATCCAGATCGGCCTGTCGATCCTGCTGCTGTTCGGCTGCTTCTTCATCCTGGTCGGCGCACTGGGCCTGGTGAAGCTGTCGACCTTCTTCAAGCGCCTGCACGCGCCGACCAAGGCCAGCACGCTGGGCGTGGGCTGCGTGCTGGTGTGCTCGGTCTGCTACCACATCTTCCTCGGCCAGGACCCGCAGCCGCGCGAGCTGCTGATCACCGTGTTCCTGTTCATCACCGCACCGATCAGCGCGCACATGATGGCCAAGGCCGCGCTGTCGCTGCTGATGGAGACCCGCCCCACCCTGCCGGGCAACGAACGTGCCGCCGAGGAGCAGCTGCCGCCGCCGGAGCCGGTGCGGGAAGAAGAAACCACTCAGAACCGGTAGTGCCGGCCGCTGGCCGGCAGTGGCAAGGGTTCCGTCAGAGGCAGTGAGGTTGCCGGCCAGCGGCCGGCACTACCTCATGCCGCGCCGACCAGCAGCAGTTCCAGCACGAACCAGCCGACAAACGCGACCAGCAGGATCACACCTTCGCTGCGGCTGATCTTCAGGTCGCCACGCAGCATCGGGTACAGCACCAGCGCGAACGCCAGCAGCGCCGGCAGTTCCAGGCGCACGAACGAGGCCGGCAGCGCCAGCGGCTGCAGCACGGCCATCGCACCGATCACCAGCAGCAGGTTGACCACGCTGGAACCCAGCACGTGGCCCAGCACCATGTCGCCATGCCCGCGACGCGCGGCGGCGATGGCGGTGGCCACCTCCGGCAGTGCGGTACCGATCGCCACCGGCAGCAGGCCGACCAGCAGCGGCGTCCAACCCAGGGCGACGCCAAAGTCGGCGGCGGCGCCCACCACCAGGCGCGCGCCCCAGTACAGCGCCAACGCGGCAATCAGCACGCGCAGCACGTTCAACGGCAGGCTGGTGCGGCTCAGTGCGGACTCGGCGATGGCCACCTGCACCTCGGCGCTCTCGCTACGACCACGGCGCAGCAGCAGCACCTGCACCACGATGAAGCCGGCCAGCAGTATGCCGCCCTCCCAGCGTGCCAGGCCGCCATCAAGCCCGAACAGGATCAGCAGCACACCCGCCGCCAGCAGCGACCACCACAGCACCGTCTGCAGGCGCGCGCGCAGCAGCAGGGGCGCAGCCATGGCCGCCACGGCCAGGGTCAAGCCCAGGTTGACGATGCTGCTGCCCACCGCGTTGCCCAGTGCCAGCTCCGGTTGGCCCACCGCCAGGGCGCGCGCGTTGACTGCCAGTTCCGGCAACGAGGTGGTCACTCCGAGCAGCAACAGCCCGGCAGTGAATGGGCTGGCGCCGAAACGCTGGGCCAGGCCGGACACGGCCTTGACGATGGAGTCCCCGCCCAACGCCAGCAGCAGCAGGCCGAGCAGGAACCAGGCAATGGCAATGGCGATCATCGAGCACTCCCCCAGCGGTCGTGGCGCGATTCTACGCTTGGCCCGTACGCGCGGCTGGGCCGTGGATCAAGGATCAGCCACAGCCTTCCGCATAATCGATCTGCGGGGTCTGTCCGACGCGCCAGGCACCCACCCGGCCATCAGCACCGAGTGCGAAGTCGATCACCGCCCCGCCCTCCTGCGCCGGGCGCACGCGCAGGTGCTGGGCCTTCTCGTCATACTTGTCGGGGCCGACGTCCGCGCGCTCGGGATACAGCACCTGCAGCTCACCCAGGGTCATGCCGACCTTTCCACCGCCCGGTGCGGTGATGGCGGCGCTGCGCACGTCGTAGCGCACCAGCTTGCGGCCCTCGATCATCAGGCGCGGATCTTCGGCATCCTGCGGGCGCAGGAAGTAGCAGCCGTCGTTGCTGTCGTCAGCCGGCAGCGGCTTGCCGGCCGCATCGGTGCCCAGACCCTGCAGCGGCGTGCCGAAGCCGGTACGGACCTCGGCGATGCCGGCACCCAGCTTCGCCCCAGCGAAGCCATCCAGGCGCGCGGGACTGTCCTCGCGACGGTCATTGGCTGGACGGGCGGCCAGGTCGGGATCCGTCGACTGCGCGGGTCCGGTCGCCGAGGCGGTTTCCGCCGGGGTGTCGCTGCCGCTGCCGGCCGCCCCCTGCTTGTCGGGGCCAGCACTGCAGGCTGTGAGCGAAAGGAGCAACAGACCAGCAAGCGGAAGGTGCTTCATCGGTGCGGTTCCCTGGCACAAGGATGGCTGCACGCTAGCCCATCCGGTGTGCAGGCGCTGCATTGTCATCGCGGTTTCATCGCCTTCGTTCAGGCTCGGCGAGCACCGACCTGGCCGTCCCTTCCATGCAACCGCGCAAGACCGATCTCGCCCGAACCGCGCTGCAGGCCCACCGCGCGCCGCTGGACATGCGCCAGCGCCGGCTGCTGATCCTGTGCGACGGCCAGCGTACCGTCGCCGACCTGACCGGTCTGCTCGGCCAGGAAGCACCGGCGATGGTCATCCAGCTGGTACAGGCGGGGTACCTGAGCACCGGCACAGGCGCCACGACCCCAGCACCGTCGACCGCAGCCGCGGTAGCGCCGGTGCCCACGCCGCCGGCAGCCACACCTGCTGCACCCGCGGTCGAACGCCGGCGCTCACTGGTGGCAGCGCGCATCTACGTGCTGGGCATCCTGGAAATGCAGCGGCATCCACAGGCGGCGGTGCTGTTCCGCGACCTGCAGCAAGCGCGTGCGGAGGACGAGGTGCTGCAGCGACTGCAGTCGGCAATGCAGCTGCTGCCCACGCTCACTTCGGATGGCTATTGCCAGCGCGTACGGCAGCGCCTGCTGGAGGCGTTGCCATTGGAGCATTGCGACGCGTTCGCCGAGATCGCCTGAAGAAAAAGGGGACGGAGGGGATTAAGTCGTTTCAGGCACACGTGTGCTGATTGCGGCTTAATCCCCTCCGTCCCCTTTTTAGGGTCAGCGGAAGTTATTGCGCAGGCCGTTCCAGCACTGCTGGTAATCGCCCTGGCGGTGGCCGGCGGCCAGCGCCTGTGCGGTCGGGCGGATCACTGCGCGGGTCTCGAACATGAAGGCCATCGTGTCCTTGATCACATCGGCCTTGGACAGATCGGCATTGGACGCCTTGTCGAAGGTCGGCGCGTCCGGGCCGTGACCACTCATGCAGTTGTGCAGCGAGGCGCCACCCGGGACGAAGCCTTCGGCCTTGGCATCGTAGGCGCCATGCACCAGGCCCATGAACTCGCTGGCGATGTTGCGGTGGAACCACGGCGGACGGAACGTGTTCTGCGCCACCAGCCAGCGCGGCGGGAAGATCGCAAAGTCCATGTTGCTGGTGCCCGGGGTGTCGCTGGGCGAATGCAGCACCAGGAAGATCGACGGATCCGGGTGGTCGTAGCTGATCGAACCGATGGTGTTGAAGCGACGCAGGTCGTAACGGTACGGCGCGTAGTTGCCGTGCCAGGCCACCACGTCCAGCGGCGAATGGTCGATCGGCGCACGCCACAGGCGGCCCTCGAACTTGGCGATCAGTTCGAAATCGCCATCCACATCCTCGAACGCCGCATGCGGGGTCTCGAAGTCGCGCGGATTGGCCAGGCCGTTGGAACCGATCGGGCCGAGGTCGGGCAGCTTCAGCAGCGCACCGTAGTTCTCGCAGATGTAGCCACGGCTCGGGCCATCGGGCAGTTCAACGCGGAAGCGCACGCCGCGCGGGATCACCGCGATCTGCTGCGGCTCGATCTCGATCACGCCCAGCTCGGTCAGCAGGCGCAGCGCGCCCAGCTGCGGCACGATCAGCAGCTCGCCGTCGGCGTCGTAGAAGTAGCGGCCGACCATGTCGCGGTTGGCAGCGTATAGGTGGATGCCCACGCCGGCATGCGCATCGGGCGAGCCGTTGCCACCCATCGTGTACAGGCCTTCGACAAAATCGGTCGGCAGCTCCGGCAGCGGCAGCGGGCTCCAGCGCAGCTGGTTCGGTGAAGCCGGCTGTGCGCCGAAATCACACTGCAGCTGCGACTGCGCGAACGGGGTGAACTCGCCATGGGTCACCGCCGGGCGGATCCGGTACAGCCAGCTGCGGCGGTTGCTGCCACGCGGCGCGGTGAAGGCGGTGCCGGTCAACTGTTCGGCGTACAGACCGTGGGCGACCTTCTGCGGTGAGTTCTGCCCGACCGGCAGCGCGCCGGCAACGGCCTCGGTGGCGAATTCGTTGCCGAAGCCGGACTGGTAGCCACGGGCGGTGATGGCGGGGGACATGGGAACTCCAGAGATTGCCGGCCAGCGGCCGGCACGACCATTCGGACAGGCAATGCCGGCGGGACGCCGGCATTGCCTGCAGACCTTACAGCACGCCGCGGCGGATCTGGTCGCGCTCGATGCTCTCGAACAGTGCGGTGAAGTTGCCTTCGCCGAAGCCTTCGTTGCCCTTGCGCTGGATGATCTCGAAGAAGATCGGGCCGATGCAGTTTTGGGTGAAGATCTGCAGCAGCTTGCGCTGGTGGGTTTCCGGATCCGCATCGATCAGGATCTTGTTCTTCGCCAGGCGCGGCACGTCTTCACCGTGGTTCGGCACGCGCTGGTCGATCACGTCGAAGTAGGTCTCCGGCGTATCGAGGAAGTCCACGCCCTGCGCGCGCATCGCTTCGACGGTCTCGTAGATGTTCTCGGTGAAGCAGGCGATGTGCTGGATGCCCTCGCCCTTGTACGCGTCCAGGTACTCGTTGATCTGGCTCTTCGGGTCGGACGATTCGTTCAGCGGGATGCGCACGATGCCATCCGGCGCGGTCATCGCCTTGGACACCAGGCCGGTCTTCAGGCCCTTGATGTCGAAGTAGCGGATCTCGCGGAAGTTGAACAGGCGCTCGTAGTAGTCCGACCACTGCTGCATGTTGCCGAAATACAGGTTGTGGGTCAGGTGGTCGATGAAGGTCAGGCCGAAGCCCACCGGGTGCAGGTCGGCACCGGCGATCGGCTCGTAGTCGCCGTCATAGATGCTGCCGGCGCTGCCGTAGCGATCGACCAGGTACAGCATGCAGTCGCCGATGCCCTTGATGACCGGCGCGCTGACCGCCTTGCTGTCCGGCTTGAAGGCGATGGCTTCGGCGCCGTTGCCCAGCGCGGTCTGGTAGACCTCCTGGCCCGGCTTCTTGAAGCGGATGGCGAAGCCGCAGGCGCACGGACCGTGCTTCTCGGCGAAGTCGGCGGCGAACGAATCGGGGTCCTCATTGACCAGGAAGTTGACGTCGCCCTGGCGATAGACGGTAATCGGACGCTGCTTGTGCTTGAGCACGGCGCTGAAGCCCATCTTCCGGAAGTACTCGTGCAGCTCCTGGCCACGGCCGGCCGGGGCGGCGAATTCGACGAACTCGAAGCCGTCGATGCCCATCGGGTTCTCGAAGGTGGTGACCTGCATGCCGGGGTTGGGATGCGAGGCGGTCGGGACTGCGGTATTCATGGCGTGGCTCCGAATCGGTACCGCATCGGTACAAACCAGGTGCGGGCAGGTAGGGACCCGGCGAGAATGCAGGGTCTGGACCCACCCCTTATAGTTACACTTGAAACCACCAGCAAGGTGCACCGCAACATGAGCCCCGCCGATCCCGTTTCGACCCGCCTGCGTTCCTCGCACGTCCTGCTCGACCTGGAACAGTTCCTGCCGTACCGGCTGAGCGTGCTGTCCAACCGGGTCAGCGGCAACATCGCCAAGCTATACGGCGATCGTTACGGTCTGGCGATTCCCGAATGGCGGGTGATCACCATCCTGGCGCTGTACCCGGGCTCCTCGGCCAGCGAGGTCTCCGACCGCACGGCGATGGACAAGGTGGCGGTCAGCCGTGCCGTGGCCCGCCTGCTGGAGCGCGGCTTCATCAAGCGCGAAACCCACGGCGACGACCGCCGCCGCTCGGTGCTGGCGCTGTCGGCAGCCGGCTTCGAGGTGTACGAGACCATCGCGCCGATGGTGATCGAAATCACCCGCAAGCTGATGTCGGTGCTGAGCGAAGAGGAAGAGCAGGTGCTGGAGAAGCTGATCCTGCGCCTGGCCGGCGAAGGTCTGGAACGGATGGGCGAAGGGGTCTGAAAGAAAGGGGACGGAGTGGATTAAGTCGTTTTGGGCCCCAAGTCGCGGGTGCCGACCCCGGCCGGTAGCGGAACAGTGGCTGGGCGATTGTCGTCCGCCCCCTTTGATCTGACGGGACCCGCTTCTTGGCGGACTGCGGACCGACCGCGAACGATGCCATCGGACGCATTCACCTTCCGCAGATCCCGTCCTGAAGTGTCGCCTTCGCCCAGCGGCATTTCCGCATTGGCCCGATACGGCCCGTTTCCGCCAGGCTGGTGTATCGGAACGGGCTGATCCAGTGAATTCTCCTATTGGACTGCTCACGTGTGCGGCCGGACGGTAAACGTTCAACGGGTACCAGCCCGGCCATCCACATCGAACGGGCGCCCTCATGGATGACTCGCGTTCAACGTCGCCGCATGGCCAGGAATTGCTGGCCGATCTCAGAGAGCTGATCTGCGCAGCGCGCAGCAAAATGCACAGGTCCATCAACGCCGAGTTGACGCTGCTGTACTGGCGAATCGGTCGTCGCATCCATGTTGACCAGATGGCGGGGCAGCGTGCGCGTTACGGCGAGGTTCTCTTCACCCGGATCGCCAAGGCGTTTTCTGCCGAGTTCGGCACATCCTTCGGTGAGAAGAGCCTGCGCCGGATGGTGCAGTTCTCCATCGCATTTGCAGACGAGCAGATTGTCGTATCGCTGATACGACAATTGAGCTGGACCCATTTCATCGCGCTGATCCCACTGGCGGACCCACTCAAGCGCGACTTCTATGCACAGATGGCCGCCACCGAGGGCTGGAGTGTACGTACGCTGCGCCAGCGCGTCGATTCGATGCTGTATGAGCGCACGGCACTCTCCAGTCAGCCAGAGCAGACCATCGCCGAAGAGTTGGCGGCACTGCGCGGCAACCAGCAGCTGTCTCCAGGGCTGGTACTGCGTGATCCCTACGTACTGGACTTTCTTGGCCTCAAGGACAGCTGGGACGAGCAGGACCTTGAAACCGCGATCCTTCGCGAGATGCAGGGCTTCCTGCTTGAACTTGGCACGGGCTTCAGTTTCGTCGCCCGCCAGAAGCGCATCCAGATCGACGGCGATGACTTCCACCTGGACCTGCTGTTCTACAACCGGCGCCTGCGCAGACTAATTGCCATCGAGTTGAAGATCGGCGAGTTCAAGCCGGCCTACAAGGGACAGATGGAACTCTATCTGCGCTGGCTGGACCGGTACGAACGTGAGGACGGCGAGCAGGCGCCGTTGGGCATCATCCTCTGCACAGGGAAGAAGGCGGGCCAGATTGAATTGCTGGAGCTGGACCGCTCAGGCATCCATGTTGCGGAGTACCTGACCACGCTGCCCTCCCGGGAGGTCCTCAAGCAAAGATTGCAGACTGCCATGGAGCGGGCGCGGCAGCAGCTGCAGACCGCGGCGCCCGGCCTCCCGTAGATCTACGCCACGCGCGGATGGCGTTCAAGCTTCAGCTCAGATGCTTGCGCCGTGCATGGATCCACGGCACCGCGAGCGCCGCGATGGCACCACCGGCGAAGCCGAGGGAAGCCGCAACCGTGGCGGCTTCGACCGCCCCCGGCAGCGCCAGCGCCGCCGCCACGAGCAGCAGCGACGGCAGGCCGACGAAGGTGCCCAGGAAGAAATGCCAACGCGGTGACCAGGTATTGAGCTGCAGCAGGCTGACCGGTTGCCAGGCTTCCGAGGCAGCGTCCTCGGCGATCTTCGCCACCGCCTTGGCCAGGTCCACTTCCGGCAGCGCGCGCCCCTGCCGTGCGGTCGCCAGCAGCTCGGCCACGGCCTCCACCGGCGGGAAACTGGACGGCCACGCGACCGGCGCCGGCACGCCATACGCGGTCAGCACCGGCACGCTCAGCCACGGCGCCACCAGCGGGCGCATGCGACGGCGGCCATGCACGCACCAGATCTGTTGCTGCCCATGCGCGGTGACGCTGTACAGCGCCAGTTCGTTGGCCGGCGGGTAGCCGAGCATGGTCACCCGCGCGGCCAGGCTGTCCTGCCCCATCGCGCGCAGGAAGCCGGGGCGGCTGCGCCCTTCCTGCATCCACGCCAGTCCCAGCGCACCCACCAGATAGGCCTCGGCCACGTCCTTGCTGCAAGCGGTGGCGCGTTCGTCGCTGGCCAGGTACCAGGCCAGCGACTTCGGTTCGGCGACATCCTCCAGGCCCCAGCGGCTGTCGTCTCCCAGAACGTGGCGCACCGGCAGGCGCGCGGGAGCGGTTTCGCCACGTTCGCCGGGCTGCAGGAACGGCAGCACGCCCTGGATGAAGGTGGACAGCTCGATCGCACGCACGCCGTGCCCCTGCCACTCCCGTGGCAGCAGCCCGGCCAGCTGGCCATCGGCGGCCAGCGCATCAAGCCGGGACTTCTGCTCGACCAGCTTCTGCACCGCCCCCTTCAGCACCACGTTGTCGGGCAGCGCGATCTGCGGCAGGCGATGACGCGGCGGCGCCAGGTCGACGGTGGCCTCGCCGGTTCCGGTGTCATCCAGCAGCGCCTCCTGCGGCGGCAAGGTTACGCCCTCGCCTGCTCCACCCTCGGCCAACTCACTGGCGGGTTCGGGCAGTCGTTCGGCGTGGTCGCTGTGCATGGGCGTTCCGGAAGGTTGCATCGACGGGATGTCGACTGAGGTCCTTGCCGGTAACGGCGAGCGCGTTGCGATATTGAGATGCCGATTCCGGGAATGTGATCGCAACCACAGTAGATCCACGCCATGCGTGGATGCACTTCTGTGCCGACCAACGGTCGGCACCCACCGGGGATGGCGGTCAGCGGTCGGCGTCCACCGGGGTTGGCGGTCAGCGGTCGGCACCCACCCACCACCACCCCTGCCGGCCAGCGGCCGGCACTACCCCTATTCCGGTTTGTCAGGCGCCCATTGTTTCAGGAACGCGCTCACCCGTGCCGGCTGGAAGGCTTCGCCCCTGCGCAGTTCGCCGGTGGCCTGCGACACCAGCAGTCCGCCATCGGCATCGAGTACCAGCAGGTATGGGTAGTCGCGCTCCATCACCGGGAACTGGGCGAAGAAGGCGGTGTTGGGCTGCTCGTCGCTGGCGTTGACCTTCACCCACACGTAGTGGGCATCGCGGAAGCGACGCAGGTCGCCGTTGCCTTCCACGACGTCGTCCAGCGCCCGGCAGCGCTCGCAGGCGGCGTTGCCGACCTCCAGCAGGATGCGCTTCTTGCCCCGCTGGGCTTCCACCTTGGCGGTGGCCAGATCATCGGCGGGGTTGCGGGCCGGGTCGAACTGCGCACCGAGCCCGGCGATGGCGGCGATGTCTGCCGCCACCGGGGTGTTGCCCGAGGCCACCGGTTCGCTGGGGTCAGCGACCGGTGGCTCGGTGGGTCGGGTATCCAGGGGCTGCGTGGGCTCGGCGGCGGCAGGCGGTTGCGGTTGGGAACAGGCGCCGATCAGCGCCGCACAGACCACCACTACCGCAGTACCGAGCTTGCTACGCATGCCTTCTACCCTCTCATCATTACTTGACGCCGTGCATCAGCTTGTTGATCAGCGGGGCGATCAGGAACAGCACCACGCCGGAGCCGATCAGGGCCCAGAACCCGAAGGTATACCCCTTCAGGGCCGACTCGACCGTCATGCCGCCTTCACCACTGACCACGCCGGCGAAGATGCCCGACAGGTTGTTGCCGATGCCGGTGGACAGGAACCAGCCACCCATGCCGAAGCCGACCAGGCGCACCGGGGCCAGCTTGGTCACCATCGACAGGCCGATCGGCGACAGGCACAGCTCACCCACCGACTGGATGACGTAGACCATGAACAGGGTCCAGAACGGGATCTTGCCGTCCACGACCATCTGCGACAGGGCGAACATCAGCAGCGCGAAGGCGGCGCCGTTGAACAGCAGGCCCAGGCCGAACTTGCGCGGGATGGACGGATTGGCGCGGCCCATGGCCACCCAGATCCAGGCGATCACCGGGGCCAGGGTGATGATCGCCACCGAGTTGACCGACTGGAACCACGCGGTCGGGAAGGTCCAGTCACCGAACTGGCGGTTGACGATGTTCTCGGCCAGGAAGGTGAACGAGCTGCCGGCCTGTTCGAAGAACATCCAGAACATCACGTTGAAGGCGAAGATGATCAGCATGGCGATCACGCGGTCGCGCTGCACCTTGCCTTCGCGGATGCCCTCGACCAGCAGCAGGACGGCCAGCGCGGTGAACATCGCACCCAGGATCCAGGCCAGCGCGGTGGCGCCAGTGGCCAGCAGGAAGTACGCGACCGGGATGGCGACCACGGCACCGGCCAGCACCATGATGATGCGGCCGAAACCTTCGGCGCCGGCCGGCGGTGCACCGATGCCCTTCAGGCCGGCACGACCGATGTAGAACCACACCAGCGAGATCAGCATGCCCACGCCCGAGGCGATGAACACGACCTTGTAGGACGGCATCGCATCGGTACCGAACACCTTGCGGGCCAGGTACTCGGTCAGCACCGGGGCGATCATCGCGCCGATGTTGATGCCCATGTAGAAGATGGTGAAGCCCGAATCGCGGCGCTCGTCCTTCAGCCCGTACAGCTTGCCGACCATGGTCGAGATGTTGGGCTTGAACAGGCCGTTGCCGACGATGATCGTGGCCAGGCCGAGCTTGAAGATGTGCTCCTGCGGCAGCGAGATCATGAACAGGCCGGCGGCCATGATGATCGCGCCGGTCAGGATCGAGCGCTGGTAGCCCAGTACCCGGTCGGCCACGTAGCCACCGAAGATCGCCGCGGCGTACACCAGGGCCAGGTAGGCGCCGTAGATGCGGCTGGCGTCGCCTTCACCGGCAGCGCTGCCGTTGTAGAACTGGGCGACGATGTACAGCACCAAGGCCCAGCGGATGCCGTAGAACGCAAAGCGTTCCCAGAACTCGGTCATGAACAGCATCCACAGCGGGCGCGGGTGGCCCAGCGTGGTCTTGAAGTCCGGCAGCGCCGGCTCTGGGGTGTTCGCAGTGGCGTTTACGCTCATGCGGATTTCCTGGTTCGGTGGATGACGAGCACGTCCGGTGTGCAGTTGGAGCAACGCGCGAGGATCACCGACTTCTGGCGTTCACGTCAAATACACGCCGTTTGAGGCAGGTGCCAGCCTGCTCGCTGAACTTGCATCTGAAACGATCCAGCCGCCGGCCGCGATCCAAGCTGAATACGGATCAGGCCTGTTCGGCCGGGGGCGCGGCCTGCAGGCTGGTGCGCACCTGGAACAGCTCGGGGAAGAAGGTCAGCTCCAGTGCCTTGGCCAGGAAGCCCACGCCGGACGAGCCACCGGTGCCGCGCTTGAAGCCGATCACCCGCATCACCGTGCGCATGTGGCGGAAGCGCCACAGCTGGAAGGCGGTCTCCAGGTCCACCAGGTCCTCGCACAGCGCGTACTCGCGCCAGTAGCGGTCGGTGTCCTGGTAGATGCGTTCGAAGACCGGCTGCAGGGCGTCGTCGGCCACGTGCGGCTGGGTCCAGTCGTGGGCCTCGTAGACCGCCGGCACGGCATGGCCGAAGCGGGCCAGGTACTTCAGGAATTCCTCGTACAGGCTGGGCGCCTCCAGCACGGTGCGCAGCTGCGCCTGCCCGGCCGGGTCGTGCTCGAACACCTGCAGCATCTGCGCGTTCTTGTTGCCCAGCAGGAACTCGATGTAGCGGTACTGCAGCGACTGGAAGCCCGACGACGGGCCCAGCACGTCGCGGAAGCCCATGTATTCGGACGGGGTCAGGGTTTCCAGCACCGACCACTGCTCGGTCAGCTGGCGCAGCACCTGCTTGCTGCGCGCCAGCACCTTGCGGCACTGCCAGACTTCATCGCGCTGCAGGAAGCCGATTGCGGCACGCAGCTCATGGCCCAGCAGCTTCAGCCACAGTTCGGAGGTCTGGTGCTGGATGATGAAGAGCATCTCGTCATGGTGCGGCGGGCTGGACAGCGGCTGCTGCGCGCTGAGCAGCTGGTCCAGCCGCAGGTAGCCGCCGTAGGTGAGGCGTCCCTGCAGGTCGGTGTGGATGCCGGCTTCGAGATCGCGTTGGTTGTTGTCGACGGACATGGGCGGGACCAGATCGGGGGCGGCAAGGGTAGCGCGTTGCCGCCGCGCTGGCAGCCGCCGGGTCCATACCGGGGCGTGCGGTTGGCCGTGGAGCATCGGCCGATCCCAGGCCTGCGCGTGGAACCGTCCAGGCCGTTGTACTGGCGGTCAGCCTGAGGCGTATTCTGATGCTTTGCAGCAACGACTGAATACGTTGTTGTTATTGGCCCCCCACCCGCCGGCAGGGGTAAAACGGGGAATCCCCGTGTTGCGGCGCAGGAAGGCTATTCCGTACGCGTTCCTTAACATGGCGATTCATATCATTTGTAACTTCTCTGTCGAAGGTGCAGTACGCAATGACGGTTGCCGCTGAATTCAAGATCGAATACCTGCAGTACCTGGATACGGACGGCAAACTCGTCCGCGATGACCTGCCCGCGTCGCTGCGCGACCCCAAGGTCCTGGTACCGCTGTTCAAGCAGATGCTGTTCGTACGTACGTTCGACAGCAAATCCATCGCACTGCAGCGCACCGGCAAGCTCGGCACCTATGCCGCCTGCCTGGGCCACGAAGCCGCACACGTGGGTATCGGCGCGGCGATGCAGAAGGACGACGTGTTCGCGCCTTCGTACCGCGAGTATGGCGCGATGTTCATGCGTGGCATGCGCCCGCACGACGTGCTGATGTACTGGGGCGGCGACGAACGCGGCAACGATTACGGCGGCAACGCGGCCAAGGACTTCCCGTTCTGCGTGCCGATCTCCACCCAGTGCCTGCATGCCGCAGGCGCGGCGCTGAAGTTCAAGCTCAACAAGGAACCGCAGATCGCGGTGGCCGTGTGCGGCGACGGCGGCAGCTCCAAGACCGACTTCTACGCAGCACTGAATTCGGCCGGCGCCTACAAGCTGCCGCTGATCCTGTGCATCGTCAACAACGGTTGGGCCATCTCGGTTCCGCGTTCGGCCCAGACCGGTGCCGAAACGCTGGCGCAGAAGGGCCTGGCCGGTGGCCTGCACTGCCTGCAGGTGGACGGCAACGACCTGATCGCGGTGCTGGCGGCAATGGAGCAGGCGCGCGAACGTGCGCTGGCCGGCGACGGCGGCACCGTGCTGGAACTGATGACCTACCGCCTGTCCGACCACACCACCGCCGATGACGCGCGCCGCTACCGTGACGACGCCGAAGTGAAGGATGCCTGGCAGCGCGAGCCGATGCTGCGCCTGCGCAAGTACCTGATCAACGCCGGTGTGTGGAGCGAAGACGAAGAGACCGCCTGGGTCGCCGAGTGCGGCACGCGCGTGGACGAGGAAGTGAACCTGTACCTCAACACGCCGGTGCAGCCGGTCGAGGCGATGTTCGACTTCCTGTATGCCGATCCGCCGCCGGACCTGCTGGCCCAGCGCGCCCAGGCGATCGCCCTGGAGAAGCGCCATGGATGAGATCAAGAACGGCGCGCCCGGCGCGCACACCAACGCCGCCGACAGCGCTGCGGTCGCGCGCGGAGAAGAGAGCATGACCACCACCCCGATCACCCTCATCGAAGCCATCACCCAGGCGCTGGCCTGGGAGCTGGAACACGACCCGTCGGTGCTGGTGCTGGGCGAAGACGTGGGCGTCAACGGCGGCGTGTTCCGCGCCACTGCCGGTCTGCAGCAGCGCTTCGGCTCGGACCGCATCCTCGACACCCCGCTGGATGAAACCACCATCGCCGGCCTGACGATTGGTCTTGCCGCGCAGGGCATGAAGCCGGTCGCCGAAGCCCAGTTCGATGGCTTCATGTACCCGATGGTCGATCATATCGTCTGCCACGCCGCCCGCCTGCGTTACCGCACGCGTGGCCGCCTGCACTGCCCGATGGTGCTGCGCGTGCCGTGGGGCGGTGGCATCCGCGCGCCGGAACACCACAGCGAAGCCAACGAGGCGATCTTCACCAACGTGCCGGGCCTGCGCGTGGTGCTGCCGTCGTCGCCGCAGCGTGCCTATGGCCTGCTGCTGGCCGCGATCCGCGAACCGGATCCGGTGATCTACATGGAGCCCAAGCGCATCTACCGCCAGTACAAGGAAGTGGTCGTCAACGACGGCGAAGCCTTGCCGCTGGACGTCTGCTTCGTGCTGCGCGACGGCACCGACGTGACCCTGGTGACCTGGGGCGCGCAGGTGAAGGAAGCGCTGGAAGCGGCCGACAAGCTGGCCGGCGAAGGCATCAGTGCCGAAGTCATCGACGTGGCCACGCTGCGTCCGCTGGACTTCGCCACCATCGCCGAATCGGTGGCCAAGACCGGCCGCTGCGTGATCGTGCAGGAGGCCCCGAAGACCGCGGGCTTCGGCGCCGAGATCGCCGCGCGCCTGGCCGAGGAATCGATCTACGACCTGCTGGCCCCGGTCGAGCGCGTCACTGGCTACGACACCCACATCCCGCTGTTCCGCCTGGAAATGAAGTACCTGCCGAGCGTTGAGCGGATCGTGGCTGCGGCCAAGCGCGCGGTGGCGGCCGGCTGACATGCGGGCCCGCCTTCTGGGGGCTTACCGCAGCCAGTATCCCAACCCGCTCCGGTTCCACACCGGCCAGATCGTCGAAGTAGGTGTACGTGACGAGGAATGGCCGGCGTTTGCCTGGGTACGCACCAACGATGGGCGCGCTGGATGGGCGCCCATCGCCTGGTTGCAGCTGCTGGACGAGGGTCGCGCCGAAGCGCTGTGCGACTACGACGCCCGCGAGCTGGATGTGGAAAGCGGCGAGATGGTGAAGCTTCATCACGAACACGGCGGGTGGTGGTGGTCCGAGCGCGCCAATGGCGCGACGGGTTGGCTGCCGGCCCGCGAACTGGAACTGCTGGAAGAGAACTGCAAATGAGCCAGACCAAGAACTTCAACCTGCCCGACCTGGGCGAAGGCCTGCCGGACGCGACCATCGTCGAGTGGTTCGTCAAGGAAGGCGATGTGATCAAGCTGGACGAGCCGCTGGTGTCGATGGAGACCGCCAAGGCCGTGGTGGAAGTGCCCTCGCCGTTCTCCGGCAAGGTGCTGAAGCTGTCCGGCGGTGCCGGCGACATCATCCCGACCGGTTCGGTGCTGGCCAGCTTCGAACTGGACCCGAACCTGCCGCAGCGTGCCGATGGCCAGGACACCGGCCACAGCCATGGTCATGCCGCACCGGCCGCGCCGGCTGCCGCACCGACCCCGCCGCCGCTTCCCGCTGCTGCCGCACCGGTGGCCGCAGAAGAAGCCAAGCCCGCCGCTGCCGAGCGTGATGACGCCGGTACCGTGGTCGGTGCGATGCAGAGCTCCAATGCCGTGCATGCCGAACAGGCGCTGGCCGTCGGTGGCGTCAAGGCCGTGCCGGCCGTGCGTGCGATGGCGCGCAAGCTGGGCGTGGACCTGAGCCGCGTGGCCGCTACCGGCACCGATGGCGCGGTCACCATGGCCGACGTCAAGCAGGCTGCCGCCAACGGCACCGCCAAGCTCGGCGCTGCTCCGGCACCGGTTGCCGCTGCTGCCTATGCCGCGCCGGCCCCGGCGCAGGTGTCTGCCCCGGTGCAGAGCGAAGCCCGCACCCCGCTGTCCGCCGCCGGCAAGCCGATGCGCACCCAGCCGCCGGGCGTGGTCGCCAAGGGCCAGCCGGAACCGCTGAAGGGCGTGCGCCGCAACATGGCCCGCGTGATGGCCGATGCGCACAGCAAGGTGGTGCCGACCACGCTGAACGACGACGCCGACATCCATGCCTGGCTGCCGGGCAACGACGTCACCGCGCGCCTGGTGCGTTCGATCGTGGTCGCTGCACAGAAGGTGCCGGCGATGAACGCCTGGTTCGACGGTGAAGCGCTGACCCGTACCCTGCACGCGCAGGTGGACATCGGCATCGCCGTGGACACCGACGACGGCCTGTTCGTGCCGGCGTTGCGCAATGCCGACATGCTCGACGCACGCGGCATCCGCGAAGGCGTCAACCGCCTGCGCGAGCAGGTGGAATCGCGTTCGATCGCCGCTTCGGAACTGAGTGGCTACACCATCTCGCTGTCCAACTTCGGCATGTTCGCCGGCCGCTACGCGACCCCGGTCGTGGTGCCGCCGTGCGTGGCCATCGTCGGTGCCGGCCGTGCCCGCCACCAGATGACCCCGGTGATGGGCGGCGTGGAAGCGCACAAGGTGATCCCGCTGTCGGTCACCTTCGACCACCGCGCGGCCACCGGCGGCGAAGCGGCGCGCTTCCTGCGCGCAATGATGGACGACCTGGCGCTGGCCAGCTGATCGGCCACCTGATCGGTGGGTGCCAACCGTTGGTTGGCACATGACTTGGAGAAAACGCCGGGCATTGCCCGGCGTTTTTTTGTGCCTGCTCCGTCGCGCTCCATCCACGCATGGCGTGGATCTACACAATGCGGGCGATCAATCGCGCGCGACCAGGCCCTCGGCGCGGCTGTACACACGCAGGCGGTGGCCATCAGGATCTGCCCCGACAAAAGTATGGCCGAACTCCAGCGTCACCGGCGCCTGCAGGATCTCCACACCAAGAGCGCGCCACGCATCGTGCATCTGCTGCACGGCGTCGGGGTTGGCCACCACCATTGCCAGTTCGGCGGCGCCTGCTTGCGCGGACACCGGAGGCTGCACGTCGTCGCGTTGCCACAGGCCGAGTGCGGCGCCATCGCCGAGCAGGAACAGGGCAAAGCCGGGCGACTGCTCGACCGGCGGTTTGCCGAGGATGCCGCTGTAGAAGGTGGCGCTGGTGGCGACGTCGCGCACGTACTGCAGCAGAGTGCTGGGCGTGAACATGGGGAAGCTCCGTTGTTGGGAGCAATCATGGTGGAACGAGCCTGCTGACAGATTCTGTCAGTAGAGTCGACTGTTGGTAGAGTCGACTGTTAGTCGACTGCTCTTCCCTCAACCTGCCTAAACCCCGCGCTGCGCGCGATAGTCGACTAACAGTCGACTCTACCCCCCGCTCCCGGCTGTTGCTCTGTTATGAACGGTCCAGCCAGTCCGGTGCGATGCCCTGCGCCTTCTGCCAGCGTCGCAGCAGGGTGGCGCGTGGCACGAGGTAGTGATCCTCCAGCACACGCGCCTGGCGGATGCGGTCCAGACGGAAATGGCGGAAATCCTCGCGGCGCTCGCACCACGCCGCCAGCATCGGCACCTCATCGAAGTAGCCCAGCGCGAACGGCCAGACGATCCGCTCGCTGCGCTGACCGTGCGCGTCCTCGTAGCCGAACTTCAGGCGCTGCTGTGAACCGACAGCCTCTCGCACGGCCTGCAGACGAGCTGGGGGAACCTTGGCCGCCGCACGCGAAGGGCCCACCCGCAGGCCACTGTCACGCAGGGCCTCGCGCCGCGCTGCGGGCAACACATGCGCGATACGCGCCAGGGCATCGCGTGCGGCTTCGGCCAACGCGGGTTCGGTACGGGCCGCAACCCAGCGCAGGCCCAGCACCAGCGCGTCGATCTCGGCCGGTGGCAGGGTCATCGGTGGCAGGGTGTCGCTCGGCGCCAGCTGGTAGCCAACGCCGGCCTCGCCACGCAGGTCAGCGCCCTGCTCACGCAGGGTCTCGATATCGCGGTACAGCGTGCGCAGGCTGATGCCCAGCGCTTCGGCCAGCGTCTGCCCGGCCACCGGCCGCCGATGGCGGCGCAGCAGCTGCAGCAACTGGGTCAGGCGCAGCGCACGCGACATCAGCCGACCAGTGCGCGCGATGCCACCACGTGCTCACCCGGTTGCGGGGCCAGCGCGGCCTCGACCAGAGCCTTGGCGATTTCGCTGGCCGGGTTGATCCGCCACGCCCGTGGCAACACCGGCCCCAATGCACCCAACAACGTCAGGGCCAGGCGCTCGCCACGACGCACCTCGTTGCGCTCGCCCCCGATCAGCCCTGGGCGGACCAGGGTCAACGAATGGAAGCCCAGCGCACGAAGGTCACGTTCCAATTCACCCTTCACCCGGCTGTAGAAGATCGACGACTGTGGATTGGCGCCGGCCGCGGAATTCAGCACATAAGTCTGTGCACCTTGTGCCTGTGCGAGCCGCGCGAACGCCAGCGGGTAGTCATGATCGATGCGGTGGAAAGCCTCGCGGCTGCCGGCCTGGGCAATGGTGCTGCCCAGCGCGCAGATGACCGCGTCCACGCGCGCCCATGCTGGCGAAGTGGGCAACGCGTCGAAGGCCAGTACCGGGTTCTCCAGCTTCCGGTGGGTCATGCCCAACGGGCGGCGGGTGGGCGCCACCACGCCACTGCAGCGCGGGTCGTCCAGCAGCCGGGGCAGGGCCAGCCCGCCGACCAGGCCGGTCGCCCCCAGCAACATCACGCGCATCACCACCTCCACTGCGGCATCCTGTCGCCCATCCTAGCCGTTCAAGCCGTCGGCGACCGCGCCGATATGCTGGAACCAGTCCCTGCCAGCCCCAGGATTCGCTCCATGACGGACCAGCCCGACCACCGCCCTGCCCCCGGTACCGCCCTTGGGCCGCCGGCACGCGTGCGCGCGGTGGTGGACGATGGGCTGGGCGACCGCGTGGTACTGCAGGGCGGTGGTGGCATGGCGCTGCAGCAGCTGTTCGCCGGCGCCGACGCGCCGGAACCGCTGCTGGCCGCCTTCGCCAACGGCATGGCCACCCTGCCCGGCGAACTGGGTGACATGGGCGACCGCCTGCAGTCGGCGCAGGCCAGTGCCGATTGGCCGCGCTACGGGCGCGCGATGCGGCAGCTGATCGACAAGTACATCCGCACCATCGAACAGCATTCGCCGGACGGTCAGCCGGAAAGCCTGCGCCTGTCCGAGCAGCTGCGGCTGCTGCTGGGTGGCGCCGTGGTGGCCCTGCTGCAGCACGACCCGGATCTGCGCGAACAAGCGCAGGCCCTGGCCACGCGCCTGCGCCAGTGGCAGCCGGGTACCGCACTGGAGCCGATCGAGCAGGGCGTGCGCGAACTCGGGCACCAGGTCGGCGTGCGTGCCGAGAGCTGGCAGGAGCAGCAGGCGCTGCTGCTGGAACTGTTCGCGCTGCTGTTGGAAAACGTGAGCGAGCTGCTGGACGACCGCAGCTGGCTGCAGGGCCAGATCGCGGCGGTGCGCCAGCTGCTGGACGGGCCGCTGGAAGCCGAGGCAGTCGAGCGCACCCGTGCCGAACTGCGCGAAGTGATCTACAAGCAGGGCCTGCTGCGCCAGGGCATCGACGATTCGAAGGCGGCGATGCGCGGGTTGATGGGCGAGTTCATCGAGCGCATGGATGGCATGGCCACCAGCACCGGCGAATACCACGACCGCATCGGCAGCTACGCACTGCAGCTGCGCGAGGCGCGTAGCATCGCCGACCTCAACCAGCTGCTGCAGGACGTGATGCGCGACACCGGCAAGGTGCAGCAACAGGCCGCGCAGGCCCGCGATCACCTGGCCAATGCGCGGCAGGAAGTGGAACGCGCCGAACAGCGCATTGCCGAGCTGGAGCAGGAACTGCGTGCCGCCGGTGACCTGGCGCGTATCGATCCGCTGACCCAGGCGCTGAACCGCCGCGGCCTGGACGAACTGCTGCAGCGTGAACTGGCGCGTGCTGCGCGCAACAACTCACCGCTGGGCGTGGCGGTGATCGACCTGGATGATTTCCACCTGACCAACGAGGCGCACGGCCACGCCGGCGGCGATGCGTTGCTGCAGCACCTGGTGGCCGTTTGCAGGCTGCTGCTGCGCGCTACCGACGGCATCGCACGGCTGGGTGGCGACGAGTTCGTGCTGGTGCTGCCGGAAACCCAGGGTGCCGACAGCATGGCCACCGTGCAGCGCCTGCAACGCTCACTGGCGCACCGTGTGCTGACCGTGCAGGACCGCCGCGTGCCGGTGCACTTCAGCGCCGGGCTGGCGCAATGGCAGCCGGGCGACGATACCGAGGCCCTGCTGCGCCGTGCGGATGACGCGTTGTATGCGGCCAAGCGACAGGGCAAGAACCGCGTGCAGGCGGGCTGACCGTCCGGCCCGTCGCGAACCGCTTTGGTAGGTGCCAACCTTGGTTGGCACGAGCGCCAAACAAAGCGCCGACCAAGGTCGGCCTCTACCTTGCGACCCGCCGGTGATTACTTGCCGCGCAGCTTCTGGAACCCGGTCACGGCCGCCAGCACGATGGCGCCGGCGATGATGCCGACCACCATGTTACCCACCGCGCTGACCAGCCAGCCCCACTGCCCCTCGCCGCCCATCGCCTGTACTGCGTGGTGCAGCGCCGGCACGTTGTGCACCAGGATGCCTCCGCCCACCAGGAACATGGCAATGGTGCCGGCCACCGACAGGAACTTCATCAGCCACGGCGCCGAGGCCACCAGGCCGCGACCGAAGGCGGCCACGGCCCCACCCTTGCGCGACAGGTACAGGCCGACGTCATCAAGCTTCACGATGCCCGCCACCAGCCCATAGACGAAGACCGTCATCGCCAGTGCAACCACGGCCAGCGTGACCAGCTGGTTGGTGAACGATGCGGTGGCGACCACGCCCAGGGTCAGTACGATGATCTCGGCCGACAGGATGAAGTCGGTGCGGATCGCGCCTTTCACCTTGTCCTTCTCCCACGCCACCATGTCCACCTGCGCGTCGGCCAGCGCCTTGCGCCGCTCGGCCTGATGCTCGGCGTCGTCCTCGGCTGAGTGCAGGAACCGGTGCGCCAGCTTCTCAACGCCCTCAAAGCACAGGAACGCGCCGCCGATCATCATCAGCGGCACGATCAGCGGCACGTTCCAGCCGCGGCTGTGCAGCCAGGCCTCCAGCGCACTGATCGCCAATGCTGCCGGCACCAGGATCACCTTGTTGACCAGCGAGCCCTTGGCCACCGCCCACACCACCGGCAGTTCGCGGTTGGCGTTGACCCCGGTGACCTGCTGCGCGTTCAGCGCCAGGTCGTCGCCCAGCACGCCGGCGGTTTTCTTCGCCGCGACCTTGGTCAGGACCGAGACATCGTCGAGGAGGGTGGCGATATCGTCGAGCAGGGCGAACAGGCTGGCACCGGCCATGGGAAGTCCAGAGAGGGAATGAGCGGATTCTGACCGATCCGGTGTGGACTGCGGAAGACGTCGGATTCACCGCGTGCCCACCGCCCCCCGGCGACACTGCGGAATCCGGACATCGCCGGCCCGTGGCCGGCGCTACCTGTCTTCGTCGCATGGGAGTTCCGCTTGAGCAATCCGCCCACCGCCAATGGCAATCCTCCGCTGGTCAAAGGCATGAACCGGCGCAGCCAGATCCTGCGCCTGCTGATGCGCTATCGCCATTCAGGGGTGTTCTCGGGCATGAACCTGGATGCCGCAGGCAATCCAGCCGACGTTCCCGCGGACGGCAACCCGGAACAGTTCGTCAGCGACCTGGAAGCGCTGGGCCCGACCTTCGTCAAGCTGGGCCAGATGCTGTCCACGCGCCCGGACATGGTGCCGGTGGAGTTCGCCACAGCCCTGGAGCGCATGCAGGAAAAGGTGGCCGAGATTCCGGTCGAGCGCATCCATGCGATCGTCGAGCAGGAGCTGGGCGCACCGGTGAACAAGCTGTTCGCCTCATTCGATCCCGAGCCGCTGGGCTGTGCCTCGATCGCGCAGGTGCATCGCGCGGTGCTGCACGACGGACGCCAGGTGGCAGTGAAAGTGCAGAAGCCTGAAGTGGCTGCACAACTTCGCTCGGACCTGGAGGCGCTGCGCAGCTTCGCGCTGGCCGCCGACCACCTGACCCAGGTGGGCCGCCGCGTGCGCCTGCGCGACTGGCTCAACGAGTTCGCAAAGACCCTGATGCAGGAGCTGGACTACCACGCCGAGGCCGAGAACCTGGCCCGTTTCGGCCGACACCTGAAGCCGTTCCGCCGCCTGTGGATTCCGCAGCCGCTGTGGGACTACAGCAGCCAGCGCGTGCTGACCATGGAACTGGCCACCGGCGTGCGCGTGGATGCGATTCCCGATGTGCGCCGCACCGAACAATCGATGGACCCGCTGGCGGCGGCGCTGATCCGCGGCTACCTGGACCAGATCTTCGTGCACGGCGAGATCCACGCCGACCCGCACCCCGGCAACCTGCGGGTGATGCCCGATGGACGGCTGGCGATCTTCGACCTGGGCATGGTCGCGCACATGCCGCCACGCCTGCGCGAGCGGCTGCTGAAGATTCTGTTCGCCGCAGTCGATGGCCGTGGCGAGGAAGTTGCCGACGATCTGATCAGCATCAGCACGCGGCTGGAGGCCTTCGACGAAGAGCGCTACCTGCGCGAGACCGGCCAGCTGATCGCGCGCTACGCCGCCAGCGGCAGTTTCTCCGAAGGCCGCGTGGTGCTGGACATGGTGCGCATCGCCACCGCCTGCGGCCTGCGCACACCGCCGGAACTGAGTCTGCTCGGCAAGGCGCTGCTCAACCTGGAAACCGTATGCCGGTTGCTGGCACCGGACCTGGATACCCGCCGTATCGTCGAACGCCAGCTGCAGCACGTGATGCGTGCGCGCCTGAAAAAATCACTGTCCGCAGCCAACATCGCCAGCGAGGCGATGGAGCTGCAGCAGCTGCTGCGCGATGGGCCGCGCAAGCTGTCGGACATCATGGCGCTGCTGGCCGAGAACCGTCTGCAGATGAAGGTGACGGGCCTGGAAGAATCGCGGCTGATGGAGAACCTGCAGAAGATCGCCAACCGCGTGGCGGCCGGCATCATCAGCGCGGCATTGATCATGGCCGCCGCGATGATGATGAAGATCGACACCGGCTGGCATCTGTTCGGCTACCCGCTCATCGCCCTGATTCTGTTGTTCATCGGCGTAGTGCTCGGCCTTGGCATCGTGACCAGTGCATTGCTGTTCGATCGTCGCGCGCGGGCACGCGAAGAGCGCGGGCATCGCTAGCGAATCTACGAAAACACCCGTATTCATGCGGTTTTTAATGCAATCCAACGAAGCCTTTCACGCTCGTTTTACCTTCTGAGCGCGATTTCGCGCGCGTCATTTCAACAAACATTTCAGTCAGGTTCGTGCATGCACTATCGGGTCATCGGTCTGTCACATGCATGTGCTTGCGGCAGCGCCGGTCGGATGGACACGCGTCGGTACGACGTCCATCACCACCACCCCGTCACTGCCGAAGCTGCCTATGCTCTGGATACTGCTGCTGTCGTTGTTGCTGCTGTGCTGGTTGTTCCTCGCGTCCGGCAAATGGGTGTGGTGGAAGGCCAGTGCGTTCTCGCTGCTGCTGCTCACGCTCAGCGCATGGTGGCTGATCGACAAGCTGTCCGGTGATGGGCTCAACGCCGCCACGCTGTACCACCTCGGCGCCGACATGGAAGGCGCCGGAGTCTCCGACTTCAAGGGCTACATCGCCGGCTTCATCGTGCTGGCGCTGGTCTCGCTGCTGCCGCTGTTCGCCACGCGGGTGAAGCGCTGGCGCCGGCCCGGCCACGGTGGCGCGCTGTTCGCGGGCTTCGCGGCCGTGTGGGTGGCCACGATCATGATCAGCCCGCTGGCCCGCGACGGCCAACGCCTGTACCAGCAGCTGCGCCCGGTCGACTTCGCCCGCATCGCCCCCGAATACCAGGTACCGACGCAGCCGCTGCAGCGCCCGCGCAACATCGTCTGGATCTACGGCGAGAGCCTGGAGCGCACCTACCTGGACGAAAACGTATTCCCGGGCCTGATGCCCAATCTCAACCGGCTGGCGTCCGAGTCGCTGGACGTGCGCAACCTGGCCTCGGCCGAGGGCAGCGGCTGGACCATTGCCGGCCTGGTGTCGTCGATGTGCGGCGTGCCGCTGACCACCTCGCAGGGCGATGAGAACAGCATGGACCGGATGGGCAGCTTCCTGCCTAAGGCAGTGTGCCTGGGCGACTACCTGAAGCAGCAGGGCTATACCAACCATTACCTGGGCGGGGCCAACGGCCAGTTCGCCGGCAAGGGCCAGTTCCTGGCCAGCCACGGTTTTGACGAAGTGCATGACCTCGCCTGGTTCAAGCAGCAGAAAAAGATCGGACGCATCCACTACTCCGCCTGGGGCGTGCACGACGACGTGCTGCTGGATACCGCCTACCAGCGCTTCGAACAGCTCTCGCGCGCCGGCTCGCCGTTCATGCTCACCACGCTCACCATGGACACCCACCACCCGGCGGGCCACCTGCCGGTGTCGTGCAAGGGCGAGCGCTACCAGAGCCAGTACGGCAACATCAACATGCTCAACGCGCTCAAGTGCAGTGACCGGCTGATCTCGCAGCTGGTCGAACGCATCCAGGCCAGCCCGTACGGCAAGGACACGCTGATCGTGATCGCCTCCGACCACCTGGCGATGCCCAACGATCTGACCCACATCCTGACCCGGCAGAAGCGCGAGAACCTGCTGCTTTTCCTGGGCGATGGCATTGCCCCGCAGCAGCTCAGCGCCGACGCCGGCACCACCCTGGATTCGGGTGCGACCCTGCTCAGCCTGCTGGACCCGAACCTGAAGACGATGGGCTTTGGCCGTTCACTGATCGATACCCAGCGCGCGCCCAGCGCCAGCGTGGCCACCCAGCGTGATGGCGGCCGAGATTACCCGCAGTACCTCGCCTTCGCCCGCTCGCTGTGGCTGGGTGAGCCGACCCGCGAGCTGAGGATCGATGGCGATGACCAGGTGGTGGTGGGCCTGCAGCACGTGCAGCCGCCGGTGCTGCTGGAGTACGACAAGGACTGGGGCCTGAAGTCCGTGTATCTGGAGAACACCTCGCGCCAGTTCGATGATGCCGACCCGGACAACACCCTGGCCTATGTCGACCGCTGCACCGCGTTCGAGGACGGCTCGGCCGACGGCGACTGGTGCGCCCTGCTGGTCAACCGTGACAACGGCATCAAGCTGTACCGTGACAACGACCTGCGTGGCGGCATTGCCGTGGACGCACCGCTGGACGCATTCCAGGGCCCGCGCCCGAGCGTGCGCCAGGCGCACATGATCACCCAGAAGGGTCGCCGCACCCGCGCCGGCCAGTACATGCTGCAGCTGGTGGCGAGTACGCGGCCGGATCGTGGCTTCTGGATCGAAGCGGTGTCCTCGCAGCGCAAGGTGGTGCTGGCCCAGCAGTGGGTGCAGCCCGATGCCAACGGCAAGATCAACGTGTCGTTCGGGCTGGACCACGAAGTGGATGATCTGGAAATCCGCGCGTGGTTGAACCATGCCGAGAAGCTGGCGGTGGACACGTTCGCACTGGTGCCCTCGCGCGGCCGACCGCGGGGGTAGGGCTCTTTGCAGGGCTGCGCCCTGCACCCGTGGTAGTGCCAGCCGCTGGCCGGCAACCTCAGAAGCAACGGCAACAGCGTGCATTCCGTGGTTGGGCGGGGCGGTGTCGGAGTGCGGGGACGCCGTAGATCCGTCCCTGGAGGCTTGTCAGCCGCATCCATGCGGCTGACACCCCGCACTCCGACACCGCCCCACCTCTGACAGATTCCTGCGGCTGTCGGTAGGCGTCGACCTTGGTCGACACAATCTGTCAGTTATCGAAAATCAAAATGGGGTCAGATCCGTTTTCCTCCGGAAAACGGATCTGACCCCAAAAGCAATTCCAACAGATCGCAGAAATCTGTCGAAGGCGGGGTGGGTCCGGTTGCGGGAGTGTCCGCGGCATGGATGCCGCGGCCAAGCCCCCATGGATGGGTTTACGGCGTCTCCCGCAACCGGACCCACCCCGCCATCCCACGGATAGCCAGCTTTTGATGTTGATCTTGCCGGCCAGCGGCCGGCACTACTGCGGGTGCAGGGCGCAGCCCTGCAGAACACCCCCTACTCCTGCGGATCGCGGGTGATGTGGATATCGGTCGGGGTCGACAGCGGAATGTTCCGCTCCGCCAGTATCTGCAGCAGGCTGAAGTACAGATCGCTGCGGGTGGCGTAGACCTGCCGCGGGCTGGCCACGTACGCGAAGCTGTTGATGGTGATCTGGCCACCGGCAATGCTGTCGATGTAGACCGTCGGCGCCGGCTGCTTCAGCACGTTGGTATGCGCGGTGTACGCATCCAGCAACGCCTGCCGCAGGTTGCCGACATCGGTGCTGGGCGGCACCGCGAACTGGATCTGGATGCGGCCCTGGTTGTTGCCCATCGTCATGTTGCGCACGGTCTTGGTGACCAGCTCGGAGTTGGGCACGATCAGCGTCGACTTGTCGCCCACCTGGATCTCGGTCGAACGCAGGCTGATGCGGCGGATGTCGCCCTCCTGGTCGCCCAGCTTCACCCAGTCGCCGATCTTCACCGGGCGCTCGGCCAGCAGGATCAGGCCGGAGACGAAGTTCTGGGTGATCACCTGCAGGCCGAAACCGATACCCACTGACAGCGCACTGACCAGCAACGCCAGCTTGCTCAGCTGCAGGCCCATCGCGCTCAGCGCCCAGATCACCGCGATGATGATGCCCACGTAACGGGCAACCGTACTGACCGAATTGCGTGCGCCCAGATCCAGTTCGGTCTTGGGCAGGTAGGTGTCGGTCAGCCAGCGCTGCACCAGCTGGGTGATCGCCAGGCCGGCCAGCAGCGCCAGTACCGCCAACACGATCCCCGCCGGTGCCAGCTTGGTGCCACCGATATCGAATCCGGTCGTGAACAGTGAAGTGAAGCGCTCCACCACCGCGCCGATGTTGCCGAACGGCGCCACCAGGGCAAGCAGCGTGAGCAGCACGACCACGGTACGCAGCGCCGCCGACAGCAGCACGCCGGCCTGCTCCAGCCGCGATACGCTCAGGCCGGTGCTGAGCAGGATGGTCTGGCCAACCTTGCTGTCGGCGTTGAGCATCCAGGTGCTCAGGTCATCGACGAACTTGAACAGCAGGGTCGCGGCCAGCACCACGATGCTGCCGCCGATCAGCTGCTGGTTCACGAACTTGGCGAAGTTCAGGTAGCCCAGCAATGTGGCAATGATGGCCGCCACCACCGCGATGTTGCCCGCTACCCGGGCCAGTACCAGCCAGCTGCTGCGACGCACCGGCGTGGCCGCGCCCACGCCATCGGCCTGTGCCTCCAGCTTGGCCTCGGCCTCGGCGGTCTGCCGGCGATGCAGGCGTGCCAGGGTCACCAGCATGGCCATGATCAGGCCGAGGTAGGTCAGCGCAATCAGGCCGTCCAGCGCCACCGTGGTGACGTCGCTGGTACGCGTGGCCTGATCGAGGGCGACCAGCACCGTGCTCAGCCAGGCCAGCGCCGCCGCGCCCCACGCGTACTTGCGCAGCTTGAGTGCGGCGGTGTCATCCAGATTCAGCAACCGCCACGACGGACGCTTGGGTACCAGCATGCACGCGCTGAGCGCCGCAATGAAGGCGGCGCGGAAGGTGGCCGTCTCCAGGCCGTCGGCCACCACCTGCAGGCGCGGCGCGATCGCATCGATCGCATCGAGCGCTGCCATCAGCACCACCACGGCATAGCCGGGCAGCAGCGTACCGACCAGCAGCAGCCACATGGCCAGGCCGGAGCGGCGCAGGCGACCGTCCGGCGCACGCTCGGACGCCGCAAAGCGCCGCCCCAGCCTGCGCAGCCACAGCCGCAGCGGGAACATCATCACCAACGCGGCCAGCAGGCCCAGCAACGGCGTGCCCCAGCCATTGGCCCGGACACCAGCAACAAACGTATCGCGCCCCTGCTCGGCCAACGGCGCGACGCGTGCGATATCGATCGGCAGGCGCTCGGCCACCTTGCTCCACAGCGCCGGAGATAACGGCGAGGCGACCTTCTTCCCCATGTCTTCGGCGCGTTGCGCAGTGCGCTGCTGGTCGATGTCGGCTGCCAGCTGCTGGGCACGCACGGCACTGGCCTTGGCCTGCGCTACCGACGCGGCCAGGCCGTCGCGCTGTTTGGTGATGGTGCGTCGTTGCGCGGCCAGTTCCGGCGGTTCGGTGGTGCCTTCCGCAGGCGTGCCCAGCTGCGCCAGCTGTTCGCTGATCCGATCCAGCTGCGGCTGCAACGCCTTCTCCAGCGCTTCGGCATCGCGCCGGGCCTGCGAGGCATTCTCGGACAGCATCGCCAGTGTCTCGATGGCCTCTGCATCGCCCCGCTTGCGCTCGACCTCCTTCAGCCTGGAATCGATGTCCGCCAGTTGCTGCTTCGGCGTGGGGTCCTCATCCTGGGCCAGCACCGGTGCGGACAGCAGGAAGGCAGTGCACAGCAGCAGGGCCAGCCAAGGCCCCCGTGCACGGATCGATCGCAGGAAAGAAGACACGCCAGCCACACCGTTTCGCGCGGACCACCGCGCCTGCGCGCGACTATACGGCACAGGCGGTAAAGGCTGGATGGTGGCTCAGAGGACCACACCCACCGCGATGGGAGCTTCGACGGGGTGATGGCGCGGGGTGGTCACGACGGGGCGATAACGGCCTGGCGATTGCGGCGGGGTGATCGTGGCCGGGCGAATCGACTGGGTAGAGTCGACTGTTAGTCGACTATCGCGCGCAGCGCGGGCTTTGGCACAGCGTCCAGCGAAGAGCAGTCGACCAACAGTCGACTCTACCCCATCGGTTCACCCCGCCCACGTTTCCGCGCGCACGCGCGCCACGCCGGCGAAGTCAGTACTTCAGGCGCAGCTCTTCGACGGCCGGCTGCTGCAGCGCGTACCAGTCCTGGAACTCTTCCTCGGTGATCTCATCGGGCGCGTACACCGCCACCGGGTGCCAGTCGTGGTCGGTGGGCAGCGGCTGGCGCGGGCCGGCACGCAGGCTGTAGCTGACGCCCTCGTAGTCGACCAGGTCATCAACCTGCGGCCACTGCTCGCGCGCGAACGCGGATTCACTCTTCAACAGGATCACCTGGTACATCGGCACCTCCACTTCGGTTGGATCAGGAAAACACGGCGCTGGCGGCAGCATACCGCCACGCCGGTGACAACGGGCACGCCGCAGCGGCGACGGAACGTTCTGGACACGGCCATCGCCCCGGCTTCACCCGCCCATGGCAAGGCCATCGGCATCGTGGAGGCCCACCCCTGCCACGACCGCCGATGACCGACCACCCGCCGCTGAAGACCGTCGCCGACCTCAAGCTGCCCCGCTACCTGGGCACCTGGTACGAAATCGCACGCCTGCCGATGCGCCACGAGCCGGAAGGCTGCACCGATGTGTCGGCGCACTACACCCTGCTCGACAACGGCAACGTCGGCGTCACCAACCGCTGCCGCATGGACGGCGACGTCGAGGAAGCCACCGGCGAGGCCTGTGCCGTCGACAACGACAGCGCGCGCCTGGAGGTGAGCTTCCTGCCCAAGGGCCTGCGCTGGTTGCCGTTCGCCAAGGGCGACTACTGGGTGATCCAGGTCGCTCCGGACTACAGCGTGGCGCTGGTCGGCAGCCCGGACCGCAAGTACCTGTGGCTGCTGGCCCGCGAACCGCAGCTGGACTCCACCGTGCAGGATCATTATCTGGCTACCGCCCGCCTGCAGGGCTTCGATCTGTCCGAACTGATCCACACCCCGCACACCGGTCGCCCCACAGCCTGAGCCGCCCACTCATGGACCTGAAGAGTGGCTACCCCTGGTGGGCGGTGCGCAACGGCCTGATCCACGCCTTCCCACCGCTGGAGCGGGATCTGCGCTGCGACGTGCTGGTGGTCGGCGGCGGCATCACCGGTGCGCTGATTGCCGACGAGTTGTCCGGGCATGGCCACGACGTGGCGGTGATCGAGCAGCGTGACATCGGCTGGGGCAGCACCGCTGCCAGCACCGCGCTGCTGCAGTACGAGATCGACACCCACCTGCTGGAACTGGCCCAGCGCTATGGCCAGGACGCCGCGGCGCTTGCCTATCGGGCGTGTGCGGAAGCAATCCCAGCGCTGGGCGACGTGGCACGCGGGTTGAAGGACGTGGATTTCCAGCGCATGGACAGCCTGTACCTGGCCAGCCGCCATCGCGACGTTCCGCGCCTGATGGCCGAAGGTGAGGCGCGGCGCAGCATCGGTCTGGATGCCCGCTGGCTGGGCCCGGAGGCACTGCAGGAACGCTTCGACGTGGACGCCGGTGGTGCCCTGCTCACGCGCCAGGCGGCGCGGGTCGATCCGTATCGGCTGACCTATGCACTGCTGCAGCGCCTGCGTCGGCGCGGCGGCCACGTGCATGACCGCACGGTGCTGCACAGCCTCGACGCCACTGCGCGCGGGGTGACCGCCCGTACCGAAGACGGTGCCACCATCCGCGCACGCCACGTGGTGCTGGCCATGGGCTATGCCAACCAGCGCTGGCTCAAGCAACGGGTTGCACGCAACCGCAGCAGCTACGCCTTCATCACCGATCCCATCGATGCGGACGTGCTCGGCCGGCTGCGCACCACCATGGTGTGGGAGAGCGCCCGCCCCTACCTGTACCTGCGCGCCACCGGCGACCGTCGCCTGCTGGTGGGCGGGCTGGACGACGCCATCGACATCCCCGCCCGCCGCGACCGGCGCGTTCAGAGCAAGGCCGACAAGCTGATGAAGCAGCTGCTGCATTGGTTCCCACGGCTGGACCCGGTGCCGGCGTTTTCCTGGGCCGGCACCTTCGCCGAAACGGCGGACGGCCTGCCGTTCTTCGGCCCGCACGATCAGTGGGGGCCGCGGGTGCACTTCGCCATGGCCTACGGCGGCAACGGCATCACCTATTCGATGATCGGCGCGCAGCTGCTGCGGGCCGGGATCGAGCGGCGGGCGCATCCGCTGGCGGGGCTGTTCGGGTTCGGGCGGTTGTAGCCTGCAGCCAGGCATGGCCTGGCTCTACCGCGAGCGGGCGCCGACAGGCATCATTCAAGCAGCCCCTGCTAGCGTCGGCCTGTACCGCCGCGTGTTGCGCGGCCATCTGTCCGCTGGAGCACCGTCATGATCCGCCCCCTGACCCTGCTGCTGTGCCTGGCCCTGCCGGGAACCGTGCTGGCCCAGTCCGCCGCCGGCGCCACCGCGCCGCAGGCTGCCGGCCTGGACCTGACGCTGCCGCAGGCGCCGATGCGCTACCTCAACGACCCGGCCCTGCAGCAGGACCCGCCGGGCACGTACTACGGTGACAAGAGCGGCCCGCGCGTGCACGACGACGCGAAGATCGCCGACGTCACCGATGACAAGGTCAAGGTATCCGGCAGCTTCACCACCGGTATCGGCTATTCCAAGAACGGTGGCAACAGCCACTACAACGCCGCCACGCTGAACCTGAGCAAGAACTACACCACCGATGAGGGCAAGACCCACGGGGTCAACGTCAACATCCACGTGAGCGAGGGCAAGGGCCCGGGCTTCTTCGGCCCGTATGGTGGCTACTACGGCCGCGGGCCGGGCTACTGGGACTACCCGCCGCCGTTCGGCTGGTAAGGGCTGGCACCCGCGCCTGGGCCGACCAAGGTCGGCCACCACCGGTGCCTATGCCCGGTAGGTGTCGACCTTGGTCGACACGCTTCTTCCCCGTATGCCGACCAAGGTCGGCATCTACCGGATCTGGAATCAATCCAGCCAGCCATCGCGCTCGCTGTGCAGGATGCGGCCGTCATAACCGCTCAGGCGCACCTCTACCTTCTGGTTGCGGGCATTGCGGGCTTCGAGCGACCAGGTCGCACCATCGCGTTCCAGCGAATGGATCTCGCGCAGGCCATGCGCCTGTGCCCGTGCCAGCACCTGCTCGGTGGTCAACAGCGCGCGGCTGCTGTGCTCATCGAAGATCTCGCCGGTCTTCGGGTCCACGTAGACCTCGCTGAAGCGGCCATCGGCGAGGCTCACGTCAGCCTCCCACAGGCCATCATCCCGTTCGATCTCATGGATCCGGGTGTAGCCGGCCTTGCGCAGGGTCTGTTCAACCTGGGCCATGCCCAGCGGCGCAGCCTGTACGGCCGGCGCGACGGCCAGCAGGGCAACAGTGGCGAGGGTGAGTGACTTCAACATGGGGGTTCTCCTGTTCGTGTTCGTGGCCGGACCATCCCGGCAACGCCACAATGCACCCCGTGGTTAACAGCGCCTTAGCCGGCACTGTTAGCCAGCTGTTAGTCACCTCCGCCACACTCACGCCTGGTCCTACAGTCCTCCCCGCGCCCCGATGCTCTCCACCCTGCCCCTGCTGCTGGCCCTGGCCAGCGCCCCGACCGCCGCCGCGCCCGCACAGGACCCGGCGCAGCAGGTCGCGCGCCGCGCCGTGCAGCAGGGCCGCTACGTGCCATTGGAAAGCGTGGTGCGCGATGCGCTCAAGCGCTTTCCGGGCCAACTGCTGGAAGTGGAGCTGGACGACGGCGTCTACGAAGTGGAGATCCTGCGCGGCGACGGCGTGGTGGTGGAGCTGGACTATGATGCGCGCAGCGGAAGGCTGCTGAAGACGGAGCTGGACGACTGATGCGCATCCTGTTGGCCGAAGACGATGCCGCACTGGCACAGCGCCTGGTGCCCCTGCTGGAACAGGCCGGCTACGTGGTGCACGTGGTCGCCGACGGCCGCCAGGCCGAGGAGATCGGCCAGATCGAAGACCTGCAGGCGGCCATCGTCGACCTGGGCCTGCCCGGGCTGGACGGATTGAGCGTGATCGAGCGCTGGCGCGGCAACGGCCGCAGCTTCCCGGTGCTGGTGCTGACCGCACGCGGGCGCTGGCACGACAAGCTGGCCGGATTCGACGCAGGCGCCGACGATTACCTCACCAAACCGTTCCAGGCCGACGAACTGGTGCTGCGCCTGCGCGCCCTGATCCGCCGCAGCCATGGCCACGCCAGCCCGCGCCTGCACTGCGGGCCGCTGCAGCTGGACGTCAACGCCGGCCGCTTTGAGCTGGATGGGCAGGCGCTGTCGCTCAGCCCGCAGGAGTTCCGCCTGCTCAGCTACTTCATCCATCACAGCGGCCAGGTCATCGGTCGCGATCGCCTGGGCGAACAGGTGTTCGAGGGCGGCCACGACCCGGACTCCAATGCGCTGGACGTGCTGCTCGGACGCGTGCGCCGCAAGCTCGGCATCGATCTGATCCAGACCGTGCGCGGCCAGGGCTGGCGGCTGGCCGCGCCGTGAGCCGGCAACCCTCCCTGCGACGGCGCCTGCTGCTGGCTGGCGGCGCCGGCCTGCTGCTGGTTTCGCTGCTGGCCAGCGCGCTGCTGGGCGAACTGTTCAAGCGCAGCGCGCGTGACCGCCTCGACCACGAACTGCAGCAGGACATGCTGACCCTGCTGGCGCAGGCCGAAGTGGACCCCGAAGGACAGCTGCGCCTGCGCCAGGAACCGAATGACGCGCGCTTCCAGCGCGTGTTCTCCGGTGCCTATTGGCAGATTGCCGGTGCCGATGGCCGCGTGCTGCTGCAGTCGCGCTCGCTGTGGGATGAAACCCTGCCGGCCATGGCCACAGGTGCGGCCACGCGCAATCTGGCTGGGCCACTCCAGCAGTCCCTGCGTGCACGCGTGCAACAGGTGCGCCTGCCGCGCGCCAGCGCACCGTTCGTCGCCGTGGTTGCCACCGACCGCAGCGCGCTGGATGCGGATGTGGCCGCGTTCCGCAAGCGCACCGCCATCGCGCTGGGTGTGCTGGTCGCGGCCTGGCTGGCGGTGCTCGCCAGCCAGGTCCACTTCGGATTGCGTCCGCTGCACCGCCTCGGTGCACAGCTGGAACGGGTTCGTCGCGGCGACGCGCAGCGCATCGAGACGCAGGGACTTGGGGCGGAGGTCGCGCCACTGGGCGAAGAACTCAACGCGCTGCTGGAGCACCAGCAACGCATGGTCGCACGCGCGCGTACCAGTGCACAGGATCTGGCGCATGCGCTGAAAACCCCGCTGAGCGTATTGGCCACCGAGGCCGACGGCGACGGCAGGGACTGGCGGGCGACCGTTCGTGAGCAGAGCGCCCGCATGCAGGCCAGTGTCGACCGCTACCTGGCCGCTGGGTTGGCCGCCGACCATCGCCAACGCACCGACGTGGCGACTGTCGCGCAGGCGCTGTGCCGGCTGATGGCACGCGTGCATGGCGAACGCGGCATTGCGTTCACAGCGGTAGGCATTGATCCGGCGTTGCAGTTCGCCGGTGCCAGTGCGGATCTGGAAGAGATGCTGGGTAATCTGTTGGACAACGCCGGGCGGTGGGCGCAACAGCAGGTCACTGTCGAAGCGGAAGCCCACGACGGGCAGTTGCGCATCGAAGTGCGTGATGACGGCCCTGGCCTGGCGGCGGATGCGCTGTCCCAGGTCACACAGCGTGGTGTACGCGTGGATGAGCGTGAGGGCAGCAGTGGATTGGGGTTGGCCATCGTGGGCGATATCGCCGCCAGTTATGGCGGGCGCCTGGCGCTGGAAAATGCGCAGCCCGGCCTGCGCGCAACGTTGTGGTTGCCGGTGGGGTGAAGCGGCCAACCAAACGGTGGGTAGTGCCGGCCGCTGGCCGGCAACCACGTGGTCACCGGAAACGCCCTGCGGAAGCCGGCCAGCGGCCGGCTCTACCAAGCGCCAATCCTACCGGTCGCCGTGCACCCGGTAGGTGTCCACATTGGCCAACCT